>QEUZ01000170.1 GCA_003577355.1 Chloroflexota bacterium
CGGTGGGGTGGCTGGTCGCGCTGCCTCTGCAACCTGCGGTGTTGGGATGGCGAGTTTCGGCTCTGCGGGAGTCTCGGCCGGAGCCGGTTGCGACTTGGCTGCCTGCTCGACATCGACGAGCACGATTGCGCCGCCAGGCCCGGTGCCGGTCACGGAGGCAAGGTCAACCCCTAGCTCTTCCGATCGTTTCCGCGCGACAGGTGTGGCACGGATGCGCTGGCGGTCACTCGTTGCTGGAGCAGGTGTGGCGTCCGGCTGGGCGGGGACGGTTGGCGCCGGCATCGACGGTGTGGAGGCGGCAACAGCGAGCGCTGGTTCCGGCATCGGCGCGGGAGCCGCCTGCGGCGCCGGTTGACTCGGCGCGGCCGCTTCTCCGGCCGGCGTGATGCGGGCGAGCGGTGTCCCCACTGGTACGTGCGCGCCCTCCTCGACGAGGAACTCGGCGACAGTGCCATCCTCGAAGATCTCAACGTCGATGACGCCCTTCTGTGTCTCAACTTCTGCGATGAAGTCTCCGCGCTTCACCCGGTCGCCTGGCGCAACGAGCCAGCGCACCAGCGTGCCGGCTTCCATATCCGCGCCGAGTGAGGGCATGCGGAACTCAGCCATCTGCCTACCCCCCAATCACCCGCCGCGCCGCGGCGACGATGCCGGCGACCTGCGGGAGCGCCGCTTGCTCCAGATGGGCTGCATACGGCATCGGGACCTCAGCGCTGCAGACGCGCTCGACCGGCGCGTCGAGGTCGTAGAAGCGGTTCTCCATGATGCGCATGCCGATTTCGGCGGAGATGCCGCCGCTGCGCCAGCCCTCGTCGATAATGACCGCGCGGTGCGTCCGGGCGATCGACTCGAAGATGGTGGCGTCGTCAAGCGGGCGCAACGTGCGCAGGTCGATGACATCGGCCTGTATGCCGTGTGCGGCCAACTCGTCGGCGGCTTGGAGCGTCTTGTATAGCGAGCCGCCGTAGGTGATCAGCGTCACGTCGGAGCCGCTCCGCCGGACGACGGCATGGTCGATGTCGACTGGGCTCCACTCCACGGGCACGCTGGCTTCCACCGGGTACAGCGCCGCATTCTCGAAGATGAGGACGGGGTCAGGGTCTTCCAGCGCGGTCCAGAGCATGCCGCGCACGTCTTCGTGGGTGGCTGGCGTCAGCACGCGAAGGCCAGGGATGTGTGCGTACCAGCCCTCTAGCGAATGCGAGTGTTGCGCCGCGAGCTGTCGCCCACCGCCGGTCGCCATGCGGATGACGAGCGGGACATTGAACTGCCCACCGGACATGTGGAGGATTGTTGCAGCATTGTTCAGAATCTGGTCGAGCGCGAGCAGGCTGAAGTTGACGGTCATGATCTCAACAATGGGGCGCATCCCAGCCAGCGCCGCGCCGATGCCAGCGCCGACGAAGGCGGATTCTGACAGTGGCGTGTCACGCACGCGCTCGGGGCCGAACTCTGCGAGCAGCCCGAGGCTGACGGCAAAACAGCCTCCGTAGTGTCCCACGTCCTCGCCCATCAGGAACACGCGTTCGTCACGTGCGAGCGCGTCGCGCAACCCAGCGCGGGCCGCCTCGCGGAACGTCAGCCGCGTCGTTGTCTGTGCCGTGGCGGCTTCGGCCAGGGCAACGTGTGTGCTGTTCATCGCTCTTGCTCCTCAGGCGTGGCATCGGAGTAGACCCAGCGCGTCAACTGCTCGACGGGCTCGAGCGGCGAAGCCTCAGCGAACGCCACAGCAGCGGCCATCTCGTCGGCCGCCGCTTGGCGCAGCTGTTCGATCTCCGCATCAGTAACCAACCCGGCCTGCAGTAGGCGGGCTGCGAACGTGTCGATCGGGTCGCGCTGCTTCCACTGCTCCACCTCCTGTTTGTCCCGGTACAGTTCGGGGTCGTACATGGAGTGGGCGCGGAAGCGATAGGTGCGCAGTTCGAGCAGGTACGGGCCGTTGCCAGCGCGGATGAAGTCGATGGCACGCTGGGCGGCGGACGCAACGGCCAGCACATCCATGCCGTCTACCGACTCGGCCGGCACGTGGTAGCCGGCAGCTTTCACCAGACGGTCAGTCTGGGCCTGGGCGCGCTCCAGTGCGGTGCCCATCGCATAGAGGTTGTTCTCGCAGGCGAACAACAGCGGCAGGCGCCAGAGCGCGGCCAGGTTCATGCACTCATGAAACTCTCCCTCGGCAACCGCGCCATCACCGAAGAAGCACACTGTGACGTTCGGTTCATGCTGGAGCTTGTCCGCCAGGGCGGTCCCGACCGCCAGCGGTAGCCCGCCCCCGACGATCGCATTACCGCCGTAGAAGCGTTTCTGCGCGTCGAACAGGTGCATCGAGCCGCCGCGCCCTCGGCTGCAGCCATCGACCTTGCCGAACATCTCCGCCATGCAGGCGTTGGCGCTGATGCCACGCGCCAGCGCGTGACCGTGCTCCCGATAGGTGGATACGATCCTGTCCTCAGGCGTCAATAGCGGGATGAGCCCTGCGGAGATGGCTTCCTGGCCGATACAGAGATGCACGAAACCGCGCACCCGCGCCGCCATGTAGAGCTCGGCGCATGTCTCTTCGAAGCGGCGGATGCGTAGCATCTCGCCGAGCAGTTGCAGCGCGTGGTCGCGATCGACCGTGACCGGTTCGTGGCTCAGCTGGATGGTCATCAGCGCGTCCCTTTCACGACAGCGGCGATTCGAGCGTGGACAGGTCGCCCTCGGGCAGTCCAAGTTCGCGCGCCTTGAGCAGCCGCCGCATGATCTTCCCGCTGCGGGTGCGCGGCAGGGATGCAACGATCTGGATCTCACGGGGCGCGACCGCTGGCCCAAGCCGCTTGCGGGCAAACCCCAGCAGGTCGCGTTGCAACTCATCGGTCGGTTCAAACGTGTCCTTGAGAGCGACGAACGCCTTGACGACTTCTCCAGCCACCGGGTCGGGCTTGCCGATGACGCCCGCCTCAGCGACGGCGGGGTGTTCCATCAGCGCGCTCTCCACCTCGAATGGCCCGATCAGGTGTCCGGCTGACTTGATCAGGTCGTCGGCGCGCCCGACGAACCAGTAGTAGCCATCCGCGTCGCAGCGCGCGAGGTCGCCGGTGAGGTACCAGCCACCCGCGAAGCATTTGGCGTAGCGCTCCGGCTCGTGCAGGTAGGCGCGGAACATCGACGGCCAGCCGGGCCTGAGTGCAAGCTCTCCGACGACGTCCGGCTCGCTGACCTGCTCAACGGCGCCGGAGTCCAGCCGTCGGAGGATTCCGGCCTGGATGCCGGGCAGTGGCTTGCCCATCGAACCTGGCCGGATGTCCATCGCGGGGAAGTTGGCGATCATGATCCCGCCGGTCTCGGTCTGCCACCAATTGTCGTGGATTGGCAGGCCGTAGGCGCGCTGTCCCCAGATCACCGCTTCGGGGTTCAGCGGCTCGCCAACGCTCGCAATAAAGCGCAGCGCACGCAGGTCATACCCCCGCGCGACATCCTCCCCCAGCTTCATCAGCATGCGGATCGCCGTCGGGGCTGTGTACCAGATGGAGACACGTTCATCCTGCAGGATACGGTGCCAGCGTTCAGCGTCGAACTCGGCCTCGTCGATGACGGTCGTGATGCCATGCGTCAGTGGCGCGATAATGCCGTAGGACGTGCCGGTGACCCAGCCAGGGTCGGCGGTGCACCAGAAAACATCCTCCGGGTGGAAGTCGAGCGCGTAGTAGCCGGTGAGATAGTGCATCAGCACTGCTGCATGGACGTGTGCAGCACCCTTGGGCATGCCGGTTGTGCCGCTCGTGAAATGCAGCAGCGCCATGTCGTCCTCGGCCGTGGCGACGATGTCGAAAGCATCGTCTGCGGCATCAAGCGCGTTCTGGAAATCAAGGCTGTCCGGGGCCGTAACCGGCGCGCCATCGGCGCCGATGACCAGCACATGCTGTAGTTCAGGCAGTTCGTCGCGGATACCGGCAACCTTGCGATAGAGCGCCGCCGTCGTGACGAGCACCCTGCCATCGCCGCGCGCCAGGCGCTGGCGGATCGGCTCCGGCCCGAAGGCCGAGAAGAGCGGGCAGAAGACGCTGCCGTTCTTCAGCGTCCCCAGCGCAACAATGTGCTGCTCGGGTAAGCGCCCTGCCAGGGTGAAGACCCGTTCGCCACGGCCGACGCCGAGCGAACGCAGGACGTTGGCGAAGCGGTTGGAGAGCCGGTCGAGCTCGGCATAGGTGATGTCGCGGGTTTGGCCGGACTTGCCAAGCCAGCGCAGGGCGATGCGTTGGCCTGCCGCGCCGGCAGCGTGCCGGGTGACCGCCTCGTAGGCAATGTTTACCCCCGCTCCTCCCGGTAGTCCGGTGAGACGCTTGCGTTCCGCCTCCCACGAGAATGTCGAGTAGGTCTGGTCGTAATCGAGCAGGTTGGGTTGCACGGCCCAGCCGGAGCGCGGCTTGGCGATGATGCTCTCCATGGCGACACGTGGTGAGCTCGACGCGCTCATACGCCCTCCGTTTCTTGTTCCGACATCACTGTATCCGGGTAGTGGCGTGCGACGATTGGCGGATTCTCCATGCGGGCGTCGAAGGCAACCGCCGCCAGCCAACGGCCATGTGCCAGCGGGATGTCCTGCACCTGCCAGCAGCGCTGCTCGCCAGCCAACTGCAGCGGCTGCGCGATATCGTCAACGTCGATCAGGCGCAGCGGGCGATCGAGCCCCGTGCCGGCTGCCTTGAGCACTGCTTCCTTACGGGTCCAGATGCGTAGAGCATGTATTCGTCGATCCTGCGGTGGCATGCTGGCCAAACGGCGCGCCTCGGCCTCGCTCAGGACGCAGCGCGCGAACATGTCCAGGTCCACAGGTCGCTCACTTGGCTCGATATCCACGCCGACGTCGAACTGGCGGCTCACTGCCAGGACACCAATATCCCGGCAATGCGCGATGCTGAAGGTGATACCGTGGCAATCAGCCAACCGGGGCTTGCCGTGCGGGCTGGTGCTGATCGTGAGTGCGGACGCTTCCATGTCCGTGTAGCGGCCCAACAGCCGGCGAACGGCCGCACGACAGGTTGTGGCTCGCGCGGCCGCGACCGGCGGCATCGTCGCGAGCCGTGATCGTTCGCCCGAAGCGAGCGCCGCCAGTTGACCTTCCAGCGCCGTAGGCGGCAGGCAAAGCGAGAACCACCAGAGGTGCACCTGGCCGTTCAGCGCACACCACGGCGCGTGATGCTGTTCCGAACCCGGAGCTGGCAGTCCAGTGGTTCCACGAGTTTGTGCGTGCGGGGCACTCATCTGCGTCCGACCTCCAAGCCAGTGCTGGAATCGGTGTGACGCGGGACCTCAGCGCGCGACGAACCCGCCGTCAACCGCGATCGCCTCGCCGGTCATGAAGCTCGCGCCATCCGAGCACAGCCAGAGCACCAGAGAAGCGACTTCCTCCGGCTTGCCCATGCGGCCGATCGGCTCCATCGCGGCCAGTGCATCTTCCATGGCAGGGTTCCCGGCGATCACCCGTTCAACCATTGGAGTGCGAATGACGCCAGGGCAGACTGCATTGACGCGAATGTTCTGGAGGGCATAGTCGAGTGCTGCCGACTTTGTCAGCCCGACGACGCCGTGCTTGCTCGCGACGTAGGCGGCGGCCCCCTGGAACCCGACGAGGCCAGCGACTGACGCGCAATTCACGATTGCTCCTCCGCCAGCATTGAGCAACGCAGGGATTTCCGCCCGCATGCACAACCAGACCCCGGTGAGGTTGATGCTGATGATGCGCTGCCAGTCCTCATCGGTGATGTCGGCCGTCGCCGCCATGCCGGATTCGACACCCGCGTTGTTGAAGGCGTAATCAAGCCGCCCAAACGCAGCGATGGTCCGCGCGACCATCTGCTCAACGTCGGGCTTCGACGAGACGTCGGTGCGGATCAACAACGCCTCGGCCCCGTGGGCGCGGACCATCGCTGCGGTGTCTTCCAGGCCGCCTTCGGAAACATCCGCCAATGTCACTGCCCGCACACCGGCCTGGGCGAACGCGACAGCCGTGGCGCGGCCAATGCCGGACGCAGCTCCGGTTACCAGCGCGACTTTCCCAGTAAACCCAGTTTCCATCGAGGCGCACCCTTCGCTGAGACGTCGTTCCAGGTGGTCGCGTAACGGTCGCGTGCGCGAGTTCGCTGGACGAGGTGGCAGGTGGATACCTGCCTCACGTTGCGCACTCCTCGCCGCGCGTGTTACCAGCGGCAACCACCATGGAAGCGCATCCGACTGAAGCGGATTGCGCTCCACGCTCATCGTCAGGTGCTGCCCGTGACACCCGCACGAGGTTCTCAGGCAGGAAGGTGTCAACTTCGCGTCAATTGCCGGGGCGGTAACCGATGAACGACACTTGCCGAGATCATCGCTACCATGATATTGTCATAAAGTAATATCGCTACAGTGCACTTCCCGATGTCCCCGCTGTGGGCGTGAGGTGGGTAAGAGGGACGACGATGGGTGATCTCGTCGTCGGCAGGCCGACACTTCGACAGTTGTTCGCGGTCTCCGCGCCGTTGGAGCTGACCTCCGCGATTTCCCTGACGTTTCGGGCTGGGAGTCCCGCCAACGATGGCGAGCCGCCGGCATTTGACCAGTGGATCATTGACGCGCGTCAACAGCTCGACCCAGGGCTGCGCCACGACCTTGACCTGCTGCTTGGCTTTTCCGGCCGCTTGCTCAACTACATCGAAGAGCTGCTGTTTTCGTTCGACGCACTGGCGCCCGCGCGACTGCATGCCACCTTCGACGAGTACCTGGCCCACCTCGCCAGCTTGCCGCCGGAGCGGTTCCAACAGATGGCAGCCGATGCGGTGGTGCGGGTCTATCGCGCGCGCGGGCTGAGCGAGAACCCGCCAGATACCGACGACCCCGCCGAGTGGCGCATGTTCCTGCGCCCCGGGTTGACGCGGGCAGACTTGGACGAAGCAGCATCACTGGTGACCTCTCCGCAGCAGCTCAAGGCGCGCACACTTGCCCTCCTCCAGGGTTTCTGGGACCAGGGTTTTGGCGAGGAGTACGCGCGCCGCCTGCCGGATATGCGCCGTGCAGTGCGCCTTGCGGAGAGCCGGCAGCACCCCGTCGTCGACATTACCTTCTCCGAGCTCACCGCGCGCCAGCTCCCGGCCGAGATTTCGGCGGCATTGCGCGATGTGCGGCGGGTGACCTTCTGCCCATCGCCGTTCCTCGGGAACTTCATCCAGTACATCCTCTACCAACCGGAGCTGATCCTCTACTTCAACACCGATGTCGTGCTTGCGGGCGCTGGAGCCGAACGGCGCGGCCGGCTGGCGGATGACCTGACCGTCAGTGATGACGACATGCTGGAAGGGCTGCGCGCGTTGGCCGACCCATCGCGGATGAAGATCGTTTCGATGCTGCGCGGTCGGGAGATGTACGCGCAGGAGATCGTCGGCCGCCTGGGGATCAGCCAATCGGCGGTCTCCCGCCACCTGGGGACGCTTGAGTCAGCAGGGATCGTTGCCGTGCGCCCAGCCAATGGCATGAAGTACTACTCGGTCGACCGCAGCCGGGTGCATGCGCTCGCTGCTCGACTCGATGGCCTGGCAACGCTGGACGCCGGGGCATGAGCGACGCCAAGGTCGCAACGGTTCCGGACGGGACCGGCTGGCATAGCGCCGGATGCGGCGTGATCGACCTGTGGTACCAGGATACGCCCAGGGTCAACGCAGCTTACCTGTTCGACACGGACGACGGATTTGCGATTGTCGAAACCGGCCCTGCGTCTGCGCATGCGCATTTGATGGCTGGTATCCGCTCCCTTGGGCGTGACCCGCAGCAGCTCCGGCACATTCTGTTGACCCATATTCACCTGGACCATGCCGGCGGCGCCGGGACACTGGCGCGGATGCTGCCGAGTGTGCACGTCTACGTGCACCACATCGGCGCCCCGCATCTGATCGACCCGTCGAACCTGTTGCGCAGTGCGACGCGCATTTATGGGGACGCAATGGAGCGCCTGTGGGGGACGACCGAGCCGGTCCCAGAGCAGCGCGTGTCGCGGCTGAACGATGGCGCCGTGTTGACGCTGGGTGGGCGGACATTCGATGTGGTGTATACCCCCGGTCACGCAAGCCATCACGTGGCCTACCGCGACCGGGCGACCGGCGCGGTGGTCGCCGGTGACGTCGCTGGCGTGCGCATCCCGCCGTCGCGTCTGGCCTGGCCCCCGACGCCGCCGCCGGACATCGATGTGGGGGCATGGCATGCCAGCATCGCACGGCTGCGAGCGGTAGCGCCGGCCGCGTTGCTGATCTCGCACTTCGGTGTGGTCGAGCGGGAGCAGGTGTTCGACCACCTCGGTTCTGTTGACCGGCATCTGGATGCCTGGGTGGCGTTCGTCGAGCAGCAACTGGCCGCAGGGCGCGAACGTGATGCGATCGTTGCCGGCCTCACCGAGCTGGCACGCGCGGAGCTGCTGCAGGAGAACTGCGACGACATTGGCGGTTCGATTGCGATGGCGACGCCATACGGCATGTCGGTGGATGGGATCATGCGCTACCTGCGCAAACGGGGAGAGCGACGATGAGTCTACCTGCCGGCACGCCGCTGCGGGCCGACCCACAGGCGATCACGCTGCTGCTGATCGACGCCCAGCCGATGTTCTGGGACAGCATGAGCGGTTCGCGGGAGCCGGTGATGGCGCGCACCGCACATCTGCTGAAACTGGCCGGCAGCGTTGGTGTACCGGTCATTGCGACGTTCGAGCATCCGGTGGAGCGCAAAGGCTGGCTGCCGGAGCGGCTGGAACGCGCTATGCCGGCGAATGCCGCCCGGTTTGTGAAGCGCACCTACGACTGCTGCGGCGAGCCGGAGATTCGTGATGCGCTGCTGAGTGGGCCGGGTAGGCAAGTGGCGGTTGCCGGTGCGGAGACCGACGTGTGCGTCCTGCAGTCCACCCTCTC
>QEUZ01000171.1 GCA_003577355.1 Chloroflexota bacterium
GAGAGCGGCTACATTGCCGTCAAGCCGGACGACCCGGACATCGTCTTCGCCGGCTCCTATGGCGGCCTGCTGACCCGCTACGACGCCCGCCACCGGCTGGCGAAATCGGTGACCGTCTGGCCGGAGATGACGCTGGGGTCACCGGCCGCCGAGATGCAGTACCGCTTCCAGTGGACCTCGCCGACCGTCTTCTCGCCGCACGACCCCAACGTGCTCTACCACGGGGGCAACCACGTCTTCCGTACCACCAACCAGGGGCACAGCTGGGACCGCATCTCCTTCGACCTGACGCGCGGCGACCCGGAGACCCTCGGCCCCTCCGGCGGGCCGATCACCAAGGACAACACCGGCGCCGAGACATACGCCACCGTCTTCGCCATCGCCGAATCACCGGTGCAGCAGGGGGTGATCTGGACCGGCTCCGACGACGGGCTGATCTACCTGAGCCGCGACAACGGCACGACCTGGGAGAACGTGACCCCCGGCCCGATCCTCTTGCCGGAGTGGGCGCTGATCTCGATCATCGAGCCGAGCCATCACGACGCGGCCACCTGCTACGTCGCCGCCACGCGCTACAAGTCGCACGACGACGCGCCCTACCTGTTCAAGACGACCGACTTTGGCGCGACCTGGGTCTCGATCACCGCCGGCATCCCGCACGACGACTTCACGCGCGTCATCCGCGAGGACCCGGAGGTCGCCAACCTGCTCTTCGCCGGGACGGAGCGCGGGCTGTACGTGTCGTTCAACGCCGGGCACACCTGGCAGCCGCTGCAGCTCAACCTGCCGGTTGTGCCGATCCACGACATGGTCATCAGCCAGGGGGACCTGGTGGTCGGCACCCACGGGCGCAGCTTCTGGATCCTCGACGACATCAGCCCGCTGCGCCAGCTCGCCCGCCACGAGGTGCAGCACGGCGGGACATTCCTCTACAAGCCGCGCGACACCCGCCGCTGGGCGCTGATGCCCGGCTTCCCCAGCGACCCCACCCCCGGCCGCAACTACCGCTCGGCCGGTGGCCTGACGACGAGCTACGAGCAGGTCACGACCTCCGAGGGGGAGACCAAGCAGATCAGCCTCGACGCTGGCGACAACCCGCCGGAGGGGGTGGTGATCCACTACCACCTGCCGGCCGCGCCCAAGGAAGGCGAAACGATCACCCTCACCATCCGCGACGCCGCCGGCGCCGAGATCCGCACCTTCACCAGCGCCAAGCCGGACGATGCCTACTACAAGGCCAACCCCGGCCTGACCAAGCCCACCCCGCTGCCGGCCAAAGCCGGCGCCAACCGCTTCGTCTGGGACATGCGCTACCCCAACGCCACCGAAGTGCCGGACGACACCGGCTCGATGGGCTTCGCCCGCGGCCGCACCGGCCCGAAAGCCCCTCCCGGCGACTACAGCGTGGAACTGCACGCCAACGGCCGCACCCACAGCCACACCTTCGCGATCCTCCCCGACCCCCGCACCGGCTCCACCCCCGCCGACTACCGCGCCGGCTTCGACCTCGCGATGCAAGCCCACGCGAAGCTCTCGGAGCTGCATGAGGGTGTCAACACCCTCCGCCGCGTCCGCAAACAGGTCGACGCCTGGTGCGAGCGGTTGGGTGACGACGCAGTAACCCGCGCCGGTGAGGATCTCAAGGAGAAGCTGCGCGCCGTCGAAGACGAACTCATCCAATGGCGCGCCAAAGCAGGACAGGACACGCTCAACTTCCCGGTCAAACTCAACGCGAAGCTGGCCGCCCTGATCGCGTCCGTGAGCGGGGCTGAGGGTAGACCAACCCAACAGGCGTATGACGTGTACTCGGCGCTGTCCGCACGCGTGGATGCGGCGCTGGCGGACCTACAGCGCGTGCTGGCGACGGAAGTGCCGCGGTTCAATGCCGCAGTGGGGGCGAAAGCGGGGGCGGCGGTGGTGGTGTGACAGTCACAGGGCTCGCCGTACTCTCGTTTCTGTTGGTGAGGATTTCACTCGCACCGAGCTAGAGAGTGTTATGCACTTCCATCCAGCAACATTTTGACCATGCGCACGAGCATCAGGATCGAGAACGCCACCAGATGCAGCCCCGCCACCGTCGCCGATAAGCGTTCATCGTTCTTGGCCAGACGCCGAAATCGCTGCAGACAGGCGAATGATGCGTCACCATTCGGCGACGGGGCAGCAGATTGCACCCACGCTGCACCTCTGCCAGCCGAGCCACTTTCAGCCGAGTCGCGTCGAGACGCTGAGTGCGGCAGTCCACCAACACGTGCCAGCGCGCTGCCGCTGGTCGTGCACCTGTCCTGCAGCAGTGTGTCTACTCGGTAGGCGACTCCGCGGGCATCCGGTGGCTGCCGGCGAATAGCTCGCGGCACGCGTGCTGGAAGAGCCACCTCTCGTACTGGTCCGGGACCCAGCCGCGTTCGCGGACCAGGGCGCGGTAGACGTCGGTCCCGGCCAGTGCGTAGAAGATGTCGACCGCGTCGTCGAGGGGCAGGTCGGGGCGCAGCGCCCCCTGGGCGTACAGCGCGCCAATCCCCCGGCGCATCGCGTCCAGGTGCCGGTCCTGCCAGCGTTGCCAGATCGCGTTCAAGCCGGCGTCACGGCCGTGGGCGCTGCGCAGGATGTCGGCGACTAGCCAAGCGCGTTCGTTGAGGCGGCGCAGGATGCCCGCGCCGATTTCGAGCTGGCGGATAGGGTCGGGTTCGCTTTCTACCTGCTCCACGCTCAGGTCGGCTGCCGCGACAATCTCGTCGGCGAGCGCTGCGACAATCGCCGACTTACCGGGGAAGTAAATGTACACCGTCGCAACTGAGACGCCGGCCTGCCGCGCGATCTGCTCCATCGTGACGGTCACGAAGCCGTGAGCCGCGACGAGCTCCTGCGCCGTCGCCACCACGAGATGTACACAGAGGAGGGGGCGTGTGGAAACGCTGCTACTCCGGTGGGTCGTGGCCGACGAGGCCGTCGATGGATTCGCGGATCAGGTCGGCGTGGCCGTTGTGACGGGCGTACTCTTCGATCATGTTGACCAGGATGTAGCGCACGCTGGGCAGGCGTGCCAGGTCGGCGCGGTTGCCGGTGCCGGGCAGGTCCGGCCCACCGCTGGCGAGCGCTGCGCGGAACATGGCGCGCGACCGTTCGACGGCCTGCTGCCAGCGGGCGTAGAGCTCCTGCGGGGCGTCATCGGCGGCGCTGCGCCAGTCCCACTCGCGGTCGGCGTCCCAGTCGATGGCGTTCCAGGGGGCGAGTTGTGGCTGGCCGTGTAGCCACTCGGTTGACATATCGTCCTCGAAGCGCGCCAGGTGCTTCAGCATCCCGCCCAGGGTGAGGGGCGAGGGGGCCAGGGTGGCGCGCAGGTCGGCGGCGTCCAGGCCGGCGGTCTTCCAGGCGAAGGTGGCGCGCTGGCGATCGAGGAAGCCCAGCAGCATGTCCGCCTCGTTCCCGAGTGAGACGTAAGCAGACGCCGGCTGGTCGTTGGTGTCGGTCATATGCTCATCCTTTCTGGGACAACCTAACCACGCCACCGGCAACACCCATCAACCCTGCTCTGGCAGGAGGGGAGACCTACATGTCCGGTGTCAGGTGGCCGGCAAGCGCTGCCGCGACGAGTTCTTGGACACCTGCCAGCAGGGCGTCGCTGTCGGTCGACGGTGGCGGAAGCTGCGCGGTGTCCAGTCCGAGCGCACGTTGGGCGTCGAGCACCTGTGGTTCGTCGTGCGGCGCGTGGATGCCGGCTGCAGCCCGCAGCTGTGCGGCAGCGTCGAACAGGGCGCGTGCGCGCGCTGCGTCCCCGGCCCGTAAGGCGAGCAGTGCCACGCCGCCTGACAACGTGGCTAGCCCAGGGAGATGGCGCTGGGCAATGCGCAGGGCCACGGCAGCATGGAAGTGCGTCGCGGCGGCACGGTTATCGTGCTGGTCGAGCGCCAGAAAGCCGAGACACTGCAGTACCCAGGCGACGCGTTCGTTGTCGCCCGTTTCGCGGAAGAGGGCCTGGGCTTCGTGCAGGTGAGCGGCGGCAGCGGCGTACTCCGCCGTCTGGCGCTCGACCTCGGCGAGGCTGGTGAGGGCGATCGCAACACCCCAACGGGCGTCGATGGAGCGTCGCAGGGTGAGGGCTTCCTCAAACATCTGGCGGGCGGCGCTGTAGTTGCCTTCGCGCACCGCCAGGCCGCCCAGCCCGGCGAGTGGCCAGGCGATGCCCCACGGGTCGCCGATGGCACGGTACATTTGCAGGCTTTCCGCGTAGAGTTCGCGGGCAGCGTTGGGATCGCTCGGCGCGCTGACTTCGCCGAGCAGGAAGAGTCCGTTGGCAAGGAAGTAGTCATCACCCACGGCGCGTAGCTCTGCATTGGATTGCAGCAACGCAACCTTGCCTTGCGCGTAGTTGCCTTGCCCCAGTTCGCTGACGGCCAGAAACTGGCGCGCCAGTGCGGCGGCGCGGATCTCGCCGCGCATGTCGAACAGGCGGCAGCTCTCTGTCAGATGCCGGCGCGCGTCGGTGAAATCTCCCAGGCGCATGAGCGCAGTCCCCAGCGTGAAGGTGGCCTGCGCGACTGCTACCGGGCTGGTGTCGTCGTCCGCGAGCGCCAGGGCAAGCTCTGCCCACTGGCGCGCCTCCTGGTGGAGCTCAAGGTGGACATAGGCCCAACCCAGGCTGCCGACGAACAGGAGCGCCTGTTCTGCTTCGGCATTGTCGAGCGTCCAGCGCAGTGCGGCGCGGATGTTGTCGAGATCCGCGCCGATCTTCTGGTGCCAGTGTTGGCGCGCGCCGCTGTAGAGTCCGCGTTCGGCCTGGCGGGTGAAGGCGAACCAGTAGTCGCGATGCGTCCGCCGCGTTTCGGCTGCGTCACCGGAGCGGTCGAGGTCGTCCAATGCGTACTCCCGCATCGTTTCCAGCATGGTGAAGCGCGGTTCACCCTGCGCGGCGGTCGCTTGGATCAGGCTATGGTCGAGCAGGGTGGCGAGCGCCGGGAGCACATCGTCAGCCGCCAGGTCCGGGCCGGAGCAGACGGCTTCGGCGGCGTCCAGCGTCCAGCCGCCGACGAACACGCCCAGCCGCCGAAAGAGGATCTGTTGGGGAGTCGTCAGCAGGCCGCAGCTCCAGGCGATCGTGTCGCGCAATGTCTGTTGGCGGGCCGGCAGATCACGCGGGCCGTCTGTCAGCACCGACAGGCTGCGGCCCAGCCGCGCCGCGAGCGCTTCCGGCGGCAGCAAGCGGATGCGTGCCGCAGCCAGCTCCAGCGCTAGCGGCAGGCCATCGAGCCGGGCGCAGATACGCGCGACTGCCGCTGCGTTTACATCGTTCAACGCGAAGTTGGGCTGCTGCGCACGCGCGCGCTCGACAAACAGGCGCACCGCCGGATAGCGCAGCATGTCCTCCAGCGCGAGGAGATGCCGCGGACGTGGCGCGGGGAGCGGCGCGAGTTCGACGACGTGCTCGCCGCTAACACGCAGGGTAGCCCGGCTGGTGACAAGCACCTGCAGGCTGGGGCAACCGCGCAGCAGGTCGCTCACCAGTGGTGCGGCGGGCAGCACGTGCTCGAAGTTGTCGAGGATGAGGAGCAGCTCGCGTCCGGCCAGCGCATCCAGCAAGCGCTCGCGGGGCGGCAACGCGCCAGCCGGTGACAGGCCCAGCGCGGCGGTGATGGCGCTGCCGACCTGCTCCGGGTCGCCCACGCTCGCCAGGCTCACAACGCGTGCTGCGCCGGCACGCCGAGCGTTCAGGACATCGGCCAGTTGCTGCGCGAGGCGTGTCTTTCCAACTCCGCCAGGCCCGGTCAACGTGACGAGACGCACCGCCGGCTGCGTTGCGCCACGCGCCCGCTCCAGCAGCTCGGCGAGCATCGCCAGTTCGACCTCGCGCCCAATGAGCGGGGTCAGCGCCAGCTGCGCGACCGCTGCGTTGTCGCCAACCACTGGGCGACGACCCGCGCGTTCGAACGCCAACCGTTCCGCATCGTCCAGCTGCAGCGCAGCGAGCAGCAGGGCAACGGTATCGCGTCGCGGGGTGCTGTTGACGCCGCGTTCGAGGTCGCTGATGCCGCGTGCGCTCAACCCGGCGCGCTCGGCCAGTTCTTCCTGGGTCAGCCCGCGTCGCAAGCGCGCCCGGCGCAGGGTGTCGGCGAAGGACTCCGGCTGGTCATGCGTCATCGGCTCCAACCCCTGTGCTGTGGACGCTGTCAGGGTCATTCGGTGAGGCAAGTGTACGCGCCGCATCGGCACAAGATGTGGGTGAAGACGTGGGTGCTGACGTGGCTGATGTGTGGTGCGGGCAGGTCTCGCCGCTCAGACTGAGGGCTACGAGATGTCGCTCGTCACGGCCAAGATGGAAGGAACCCACGATGTCCAGTAGTACCGCGACGTTGGAAACCTACCAGCAGCACGTGGAGGATGAATGGACCGCCCCGGAGACGGTCAATGCATGGGATCGCTGGCTGCCGAAGCAGATCGGGCAGTTTGGCCCGGCCACGGCACTGCTGGCCGAGGCCGCGGGGATTCAGGCAGGGGACACGGTGCTTGACCTCGGTAGCGGGGCTGGCGACCCGGCATTCACCCTGGCTACGCTGGTCGGGCCGAGCGGCCGGGTAACGGCAACCGACCTGGCCGAAGGCATGGTGCAGGCGTGCCGGGAGCATGTGCAGGCGCGTGGGGTCAGCAACATCGACTGCCTGCAGGCCGATGCCCAGTCGCTGCCCTTCCCGGATGCCTCGTTCAACCGCGTCACGTCCAAGCTCGGGGCGATGTACTTCACCGACGTGCAGAAGGCCTTGAGCGAGATCCGCCGTGTGCTGCAACCGGATGGCCGGGTGGCGCTGGTCTGCTGGGGGGCGGTCGAACGCAACCCCTATGTGCTGCATCACGCCGGGCCATTCTTCGCGCGTGCCGAGATCCAGCCGCCGCCGCCCGACATGCCGCACCCGTTCCGCTTCGCACAGCCGGGTACGCTGGCGGCGGAGCTGGAACGGGCAGGGTTCCTTGACGTGGTGGAAGAGACGCATGTCGTGCCGATGCCCTGGGCAGGGCCGCCGGAAGAGCTCTGGCAGAACTTCTACGAGGTCGCCGTTCCGGTCCGCCCGCTGATCGACGGCCTCAGCCCCGACGAGCGCGAGGCTGCCATCGGCGAGGTGCTCGCCGGTCTGCGCCAGTACTACGACGGCTCCTACACCAGCCCACCGGGTGCGTTCGTCATCGCTTCCGGCGCGCGGTAGGACGAAACCCGGTAGGCACAAGGCCCGCACTCCCCTCTGCCATGACCGGCGAGGAGGGGAGTGCGTCATCGTTCGACCGCAGGCAGTAACGCGCAACTGTTGCGTGTCACGGGAATGACATACCCGGCAGCAGACGCTCACACCTTTTCAATGCACCCCGCACTATGGTGGCCGTACTTCGGGGATTGCTCATGTCGTTGCGTACGCCCCGGAAGGGAAGCAAGGCCACACTATGCCTGCGCTGCGCGCGTTCGCCGCTGTGACACTCCTGACAATTACCTTCGCTGCCTGTGGCGGGGATGACGATGATCCGACCACGACAGCACTACCCGCGACGCCACCACCGGCAACAGCAACCGCAACGACTGGACCGGCAGCGGCGACTGCCACAGCCGGGTCAAGTGCGACATCCCAGCCGGCGGCCACGCCAACGGAGTCGCCGCCTCCGACGGCAACGGCAACGCGCACACCCGCACCGCCCCCTAGCCCGACGCGGCTGCCGACCGCGACACCGGACCCAGTCGTCTACAGCGACATCATCTTCGGCGACCTGGTCGAAGACCGGGGCGGAGAGTATCCGGAGGGAGTTCCGGGGATCTTCGCGGTCGATGCCGACGGCAGCGACCTGCACGCGCTCACGAACCCGCCGGAAGGTTCCGGCGACTCCTGGCCGTCGGTCTCGCCGGATGGGAAACGGGTGGCGTTCATCCGCTTCGGTGGCGACGGGGGCGGAGTCTACGTCGTCGATATCGAAACCGGCGAGGAACGCTGGATCGCGGATGGGCGCGCATGGATGCACTGGTCGCCCGACGGGTCGCGGCTGCTGCTGGAGTGGCAGGAGCACTCGTTCGGCTTGGCCTGTTGCGGCGGCGGGCGGGAACGGGACGATCCCATTCGGATCGCAACAGTGAACCCCGATGGTTCGGATTTGCAGGTGCTGGTTGAGCCGACCTATGTCGAGGGTTCAGGTGGCACGCTCCTTGACAGCGCGGCCTGGTCGCCGGACGGTACGCGCATTGCCTTTACCCAAACGGATATTCCGGCCGACGACTCCTGGTTCACGCGCAGCATTGCTGTCATATACGCCGATGGCTCCGGCATACGCCTGATCGATATGGCCGGGATCACCGTCTGGGATGGCCCCGCGTGGCTTGCCGATAGCGAGACCCTGATCTTCCTGGGGCGCGATACGCGGTTCTTAAACGGCGCGCTGTACTCCGTGCGGACAGACGGCAGCAGGCTCAACAGGCTCACCTCACCCGACATCTCAGTGGGCGGGTTCAGGGTAGCGCCGGACGGCTCGACAATCGTCTTCGATGGGTACGTCGTCAACCCCCCGCCTAAGGATGGAATAGCCAGGAGCAGTCTATATGCCATCGCGTCGGATGGGGGCCGACTGACGCTTCTGACCCCGCCCGAGCTGACGGTCAACCTGGACTACGCGTTCTCTCCGGATAGCCGCCGCGTGGTCCTCGAGGTGTGGGATGAGGAAGCCGAGACAACGTCCGTACTCATCGTCGATACTGACGGTGCAGATGCCGCGCTGTTTGCGGCGCCGAACAAGTGCTGGTTAGGCTGGGCCTGGTCACCGGACAGCGCGAAGATCGCCTACATCAGCTGTGGAGACGGCTACTCGAACGACCTGCGCGTCATCACCGTCTCAAACACAACGGTGTCAGAGCCGGTGGCGCAGATTCGTTCGGAACGGAGAAGGGGTCGTGACACCGATCTGGCGGCCGGCAGGGGGTGATTGAGAAGTACGCGCCGACCGAACACGGCCGGAGCGCAAGCAGCGCCGAACGGAGCAGATCCGAAAAGTCAGGCAACACGGGCCAATGGGCCTTCAGCCTTACCCCTGTTGCCTGTCATCTGTTGCCTGTCACCTCTCGCTAGCGCGCCGCCAGCCAAGCGCGCACCGCAGCTTCGTGTTCGTCATGGAAGTGGTCGAAGAATTCGGCGTCGAC
>QEUZ01000172.1 GCA_003577355.1 Chloroflexota bacterium
GCTTTATCCAAGCGCAAGATGGGCAGACGTATCGTGACTGGCACTTGCAGCGAGGGCTGACGCCCAACCTGCTCGAACGCTTCTTTGCACCCTTAGCACTGGCGCTCGATTTCACGCCTGTGGACCAGATCTCAGCCTATCCGGTGTTGAACGTTTGTTCCTACTTCGCCAGTGCGGGCAAGAACTCGCGAGTCGCGTTCCTGGATGGCCCAACCGCAACGCGACTTTTTGAACCGATCGAGCGCTTTCTGGAGCTGCGCGGCGGAACGGTTCGACGTTCGGCGCCGGTCGTCGGGCTGCAAGTCGACGAACGCGGTATGGTACGCGGTGTGCGGACAGCGGCGGGAGATGCTGTGGAGGCGGACGCGGTGGTGCTCGCCACACCGCTGCATCGGACGCGAGAACTCTTGCCGGATCGTTTCAGAGATGCGGCAGGAGTGCGCGGCATCTACGGTCTCACCTCTGCTCCAGTGATAACGGCCCACCTCTGGTTCGACCGCTCGATTGTCGGGGCAGGGAACATCCACTTTTCGCCCGGTTCGCGCGTGCCGGTGTTCGCCGAGCTGTCGCGGGTTGCGCCTGCGTTCCAGCCGGCAGGAGCTGGGTGCTTCCTTGAAGCTGTGGTCGCACCGGCCGATGACCTGATCACTGCCGATGATAGCGAGATCGAGAGGGTTGTCTTATCCGACCTGCGCCGGCTGTTCCCAGTGACGGCCTCAGCGACGCTGCTCAAGAGCGTTTACGTGCGTGTACCGCGCTCCGTTTATCGTGCGGCGCCCGGTAGCGAAGCGCTTCGACCATCCACCCAAACACCGGTTCGCGGATTACTGCTTGCTGGTGACTACGTCGCCGGGCCAATCCCCAGTAGTATGGAAGCTGCTGTGATGAGCGGTACAACTGCGGGCCGGTTGGCAGCACAGCGGGACTGAGCGGATGCAGGGAATGCCGAGCGCGTCCGACATACGCATATGTGAGCGCATTACCCGCGAGCACGGCAAGACCTTCTACTTCTCCACATACATGTTGCCGGCCGAAAAGCGGCGAGCGGTTTGGGCGGTGTACGCCTACTGTCGCCTCGCGGATGACATTGTCGACCGCGCCGCAGCCCGCAACCTGACGGTCGAGGAGGCATACAGCGAACTGGCAGCATGGGAAGCGCAACTCGATAGCCCAGTCGATGCGGTGCCACGCGCATTCGCGCTGGTGCGGAGCCATTGGCGGATCGACGCTACGCCCGCCCGCGACTTGCTGCGGGGCTTGCGGATGGACTTGGACAACCGCCGCTACGCTACGTGGGAAGAGCTGGCGCAGTACTGCTACTGTGTCGCCTCAACAGTTGGGCTGCTCGTAACCCCGATCCTTGGCGTGCGGGACGAGCGCGCATGGGAGTACGCGCGCGACCTTGGGATGGCGATGCAATTGACGAACATCCTGCGCGATGTCGGCGAGGATTTCCGACTTGGCAGGGTGTACCTGCCCTTGGAGGATCTGGAGCGCTTCGGCTATCCGCTATCGGCGCTCGCACAGGGTGTCGTTGACGACGCATTTCGTTCGCTCATGGCGTTCGAGATCGAGCGGGCTCGGTCATACTATCGAGCTGCGCGGCCCGGTGTAGCAATGCTCGAGCGCAGTGGTCAGATGAGTGTGCTCGCGGCAAGTTCGCTGTACGGGTCGATCCTTGGGCGCATCGAGAGCAACGATTACGATGTCTTCACCCGCCGGGCGCACGTACCGCTGTCTGGCAAGGTGTTGCGACTGCCAGCGATACTCTTTGGGTTCCTACAGCTGCGGACGTCGTCGTTCGGCTAATCCTGGCAAGCAGCGCAGGTTCCGAAGACCTCCAGCCAATGCCCGGAGATGCGGAAGTTGGTCTGCCGGCCGAGCTCGCCGAGCATCGCATCGACGCTACAGCCTTCGAACTGGACGACGGCGCCGCAATCGGAGCAAATAAGGTGATGGTGGTGGCGGTCGCTGCCGATGGATACGATGTACGTGTGGCAACCATCGGGCCGGTGTAGACGATCGAGAACACCGTGTTGCACGAGCAAGTCCAGGGTTCGGAAGACGGTGGCTCGGCCAACAGGCTGTGACGATTGTTCCAGGTGAGACCAAAGCTCGTCAGCAGTGAAGGCGCCATCCCATGTTTGGGCCGCTTCTAAGACGGCGCGACGTGGGCCAGTAACCCGATAACCTCGTTCTTGCAATCGCCGCAGGGTCTCGTCGCTGAGTCTTGATGTCATTTGTCGTATCACAACACACTGTAAGCCGTCGAAATGATTGTAGCATTCCTTGTTCAACCGGCCGTTTGGCCGGTCGTGGCGAGGGGGCGCGAGGTGGGTGGTGGCTGTAGAACCGGATGTACGTGAGCAGCAGGTCGACGTTGCCGAGCCGTCGGCCAAGCGGTTGATTGCACTACACAACCGGCGTTTCCTAACCTTTTGGATCGCGATCACGCTTGCGTTGACCGGGCTCTGGATACGCATCACCGTCCAGGGTTACCTGGTGTACGACCTAACGGATGACGCGTTCCTCCTGGGTCTTGCTGGCTTCCTCAGCGCTCTGCCAGTGTTGGTGTTGTCTCCGATCGTTGGCGTGGTCGTCGACCGCTTCGACCGACGCACCGTGCTGCTGGTCACGCAACTCTTCATGGCTGCCACGATGCTCACGCTGGCGATGCTGGACGCGTTCGGCGTGTTGCGGGTGGAGCATATTCTGATCCTCGCGACGCTGGCAGGCGCGGCGTCGGCATTCGATTGGCCGGCTCGGCTGTCGATCGTGCCGAACCTCGTGCGCCCGCACGAACTGAACAACGCCGTCGCGCTGAACTCTGCATCGTTCAACACCGCGCGTATCGTTGGGCCGGTGATCGGGGGTGTACTTGTTGGGGTCATCGGCACGGCCGCCTGCTTTTTCCTGAGCGCGGCCGCGTTTCTGCCCTCGATCGTCGTCCTCGCAACGCTGACGATCGACCGCATGCTGCCATCTGGCAAGCGTGAACGTCCGTTGTCAACGCTGTTGAGCGGCTACAGGTACATCTGGCGCTTCCCGACACTCCGCAGCCTGCTCTCCGTCGATCTCGTGCCAGTCATGTTCGGTATGTCGTTCTTCGCGCTGCTTCCCGCCATCGCCCGCGATGTCTACGGGCGCGGCAGCGGAGGGCTTGGGTTGCTGTATGCAGCCGATGGGGTCGGAGCATTTCTCGGCGTGATGCTCGTTGCAATGATGACCGGCCTACGTAACCGAGGTCGCCTCGTGCTGCTTGGCGTCTTCTTTTTCGCCGTGCTGCAAATCGGGTTCGCAGCCGCGCCGAACTTGGCGTTGGGCATGGCATTGATCTTGCTACTCGGGTTCACCGCGTCGTTCTACGCAACGATCAACGATACCCTGATCATGGGCATGATCGAGGATGACTACCGCGGGCGCGTCATGGCGGTGTACTCAACATTCTGGGGGTTGACCCCGATAGGCTACTTGCAGGCAGGTTGGATCGCGAGCGTCTGGGGTAGTCAGATTGCGATAGCGGTCAACGGCGTCATCGTCCTGATCTACGTGCTGGCACTCGCGCGCTGGAGTCCGGGTATCCGGCGTTTGAACTAAGGGCAGGTGTGCCGCAGGCGTATCCACACGGCACACCCGCACATAACCGTCAACGCATGGGCAGCTCGGCAAGCGCCCGTTCGATCTCTGCCTGAGGGTGCTCGTAGTCGACGAGGTTCCCTGCCACATAGGACTCATAGGCGCCGAGATCGAAGTTGCCGTGGCCACTCAGGCCGATCAGGATCGTCTTTGCTTCGCCAGCTTCCTTGCAGCGCAGCGCCTCATCGATGCCACCCTTGATCGCATGCGCGGATTCCGGCGCCGGCAAGATGCCTTCGGCACGCGCGAAACGCACGGCGGCGTCGAACACTGCCGTCTGTGGGTAGGCCTCGGCCTCTATCAGGTTGAGCTCCTTGGCGAGGCTCACCAGTGGGGCCATGCCATGGTAGCGCAGCCCGCCAGCGTGGATGCCGGCTGGGACGAATGTGTGACCGAGTGTGTGCATTTTCACCAGCGGCGTCATCATGCTCGTGTCGCCGAAGTCGTAGGCATAGATTCCACGAGTCAGGGTCGGGCAGGCGGCGGGTTCGGCGGCGACGATACGCACGTCCCTGCCTTGCAGCTTTTGTTGGATGAACGGGAAGGTGAGGCCAGCAAAGTTCGAACCGCCACCGACACATCCGAAGATGACATCCGGCCAGGCATCTGCTTCTTCCAGTTGCAACTGTGCTTCCTGGCCGATGATCGTCTGGTGCATCAGCACGTGGTTGAGTACCGAGCCGAGTGAGTACTTCGTGTCGTCGCGCAGCGCTGCATCTTCAACCGCTTCGGAAATCGCGATGCCGAGGCTGCCGTTGGATTCAGGGTCGGCGGCGAGGATAGCCCTGCCGGCATTCGTATCGGGCGAGGGGCTGGGGACGCAGGTTGCGCCGAACGTCTCCATCAGCGCGCGGCGGTACGGTTTCTGGAAATACGAGACCTTGACCATATACACCTTCAGCTCGATGCCGAAGAACGCGCAGGCGATTGAAAGCGCTGAACCCCATTGCCCAGCTCCGGTTTCGGTCGTCAAGCGCTTGACTCCGGCCTGCTTGTTGTACCAGGCCTGTGGCACGGCAGTGTTCGGCTTATGGCTCCCTGCTGGGCTCACGCCTTCGTATTTGTAGAAGATGCGGGCCGGCGTATCCAGCGCCCGTTCGAGGCGATGTGCTCGATAAAGCGGCGTCGGGCGCCACATGCGGTAGATTGCCTGGATCTCCGCAGGAATATCCACATAGCGGTCGGTTGCGACTTCCTGCAGGATCAGCTCCATCGGGAAGAGCGGCTCCAGATCAGCCGGACCTACCGGCTGCCCGGTGCCGGGGTGCAGCACCGGTGGAGGTGGAACCGGAAGATCGGCCGCCAGGTTGTACCAGGCGGTTGGCATGCGCGACTCTTCCAGAATGTACTTGGTCTTTTCGGCAACCATCGATGCCCCCTCCCATCAGCAACCCAACCACATGCGATAGGTCGCGCGGCCGGCGCCCGCTGTTGCGCGGATTGTAGTCCAATCCACTATCCGCAACCGCAGCGCCGTCAATTGCGCATGCGCTCGGCGATGAGTTCGGCGATGTGCATCGCGCGCACAGGGCTAGCC
This sequence comes from Chloroflexota bacterium, assembly GCA_003577355.1. GTDB lineage: Bacteria > Chloroflexota > Chloroflexia > Thermomicrobiales > CFX8 > CFX8. The sequence continues at coordinate 5,174 of QEUZ01000172.1, forward strand.
TGAGCACGCAGACCACCCTGCAGTTGCATGATGCAACCGGGGTTGTCGGAGACGATAACCTCCGCTCGCGTGGCATGCGCGTTGGCGAGCTTCTTGTTGAGAATCGCGACCGAGACGTTCGGGTAGTCGATTGAAAACGAACCGCCGAAGCCGCAGCAGACTGCGGAATCTTCCATCTCGACGAGCTGGAGTCCGAGCACGTCTCTGACGATGCGGCGACCATCCTCGCCCAGCCCGAGGGCATTTTTCGACTGGCAGGCATCGTGCCACGTGACGCTTGGCCCAGGAGTAACCCTTGCGAAGTCAGTAGGTTCGAGCTGCGCGATGGTGCTGATGAACGTCGTGAAATCGACCAGTTTGTCCGATACCGCTGCTGCGCGATGTTGCCAATCGGGTTCCTCGCGGAACAGGTGCTGGTAATCCTGGGCGATCGCGACAAGGCAGGAAGTGCTGTTTGTCACGACGTAGTCGACCTCCAGCCCTTCCAGCATGCGGATGGTCTGTTGTGCCATGACACGGCCATGGTCACGATCGCCGACGTTGAGTGCGACGAGGCCACAGCAATGCTGATCGACCGGGTACTCGACGGTGCAGCCACACGCCCGCAACACGTGGTATACGGCCTCGCCCATCTCAGGCAGCAAGCGCTCGGTCATGCAACCTGCCACGTAAGCGACCCGCAAGCCCGCCGCCTTGCTCGAAGGCAGGGAAGCTGCCGGGGCCTGCGCACTGCGGCGAATACGGTTGCGCAGGGGATCGACTGCCGGCGCCCGCAGGGTGCGCCCCTGAGTTGCTGCCGGACGTAGCGGAAGGCGTTTGATGACCCCCTCGCTGTCGGCCACCACACGTGCGGTTCGCGCCGCCAACCCTGCCCAGCGCTCGCCTCGCTTCGGGTCGCTCCAACGCGAGATAGCCATTGCTTTGACTGCTGGTAGGCCGTAGGCAGCCGCCGCTCGCGCACGGACGTCAAGGATCATGCGGGGGATCGGTATCTCGACCGGGCAGACCATCTCACATGCGTTGCATGAGACGCACAGGCTCTGCGGCCCTGCTGCGTGCTCCAGCCCATGGTGCATCGCGGTGAGCACCAGCCCGATCGGGCCGGTGTAGATGTGGCCGAAGACGTGACCTCCGACGATCTGATAGGGAGGACACACGTTGGAGCAGGCGCCACAGCGGATGCAGTGCAAGGCGGGGCTGAGTTCGGCATCGTCGCGCGCTGCCATGCGGCCGTTGTCCAAAAGGACGATGTGCACTTCTTTGGGACCGTGGACGCCAACGGTGAGGGTTAGTTCGATGTCGGCGCTGCGGCTTGGGCCAGTGACGAACGAGACATAGCTCGTGATCTTCTGACCAGTACCGGAACGTGGCAGCACCTTGACAATCGCCATCGCGTCGTCGAGCGACGGCACGATCTTGTCAACGCCAAGGATGGCGATGTGGACCGGCGGCAAGGTTGTCACCAGGCGGCTGTTGCCTTCGTTGGTGACGATCATGATCGTGCCGGTTTCGGCGATGGCGGCATTCGCGCCGGAGATGCCGAGGTCAGCGTCGATAAACGCTTGGCGGAGCTGCTCGCGTGCTACCTGCACCAGCATCGCGATATCTGGCTCTAATGGTTTGCCGACTTCCTTGGAGAGGATTTCGGCGACTTGTTCACGAGTCTTGTGGATCGCTGGCGCGATGAGATGTGACGGGTGCTCTCCGGCGAGCTGCATAATCCATTCGCCAAGGTCTGTTTCCACGACTTTCACGCCGATGGCTTCCAGCGCTGGGTTCAGCAGGATTTCCTCTGTGGCCATTGACTTGCTCTTCACAGCGAGCTTCGCGCCGTGGTTCTGGGCTATTTCGGCGACGATTCGCCGGGCATCGTCGGCGGTGTTTGCCCAATGGACGACGGCGCCGACTGCTTCGGCCTCACGGGTGAACTGCTCGATCAGCTCGGGCAGCCGGTCGATGGCGTCGGCTTTGATGTTGTGTACTTTGCGGCGCAGCTCTGGGAAATCGCCAGAAGCAAAAGCGCGTTCACGCCGGCGTCGGAACTCCGGCAATGCACGACCAAGTGCAGTCGCCAGGCTCTCATCGGCGACCGCGCGGTCTACCTCTCGCAGATGCCGTCGCTTGTCGGGATTGGCGCCGGCTCGTGCCATTGTGCCTGTCCTTCTCTCTATGCGGAGGAGCTGCGTCAGCGCAGTATAGCCTTACAAAGATGTTGCCAAACGAGGTTGCGGGTGTCTGCATGCGCGGGTACGATTGCGCCTGCGGGTCGTTGTAGCGCGGGATGTTGACGTGGGCAGGGTGTGGGATCAATGGCAGACCGAGCATTGGGCTCTGGTGTCGGGTTGATCCCAGATGACCTTTCCCAGGACGACGCGCATCCGGTCGAACGCTGGCGCGACGATGTTTCCGCCGCGTGGACTGAGATCCTGATCAGCATCGCCCCCAAGCTTGCACACATCGACCAAACGATCCTGAATCGTGCCATCAACGATGGAATCGACGTGATCGTTGGTTGCAGCGCGTCGAACGTTGCGCCGTTCGACGTGTTCCTTGAGCGTCTCGACCAAGGGTTCTCGAGCATGGGGCTAAGCGTTGGCGATGTCGTCCGCGCAGTGCTCTCCGGCACGAATGCGCTCGACGTTGCGTTACCTCCCCATGAGCGGTTCAAGCCTGAGGTCATTGCCGGTGAACGGGCGTTACGCGAGGTAGCGTCCCAGTTCGCCGAGCGCGCGGTCCAGTTTGTCACCCATCGGCTGGAGACGACGGCGGCGCAGTTGCGGCGCTCCAATGAGCGCATGCTCGCGTTGCAGCGTATCGGTGCGGCGCTCACTCGTTCGCTGGACTTAGACGAGACGCTTGACAAGATCGTCAACGAAGCGGCGAGCCTGATGGACGTGCCCTCGGCACGAGTGCGCTTGCCTGATGAAACGGGGAAGCACCTGCGCCTGAAGGCGGTAGCCGGCGACTTGCTGGATGAGCAGCTCGGCTCGCTGGTACCGGTTGAGCACACGCTTGCTGGCTTGTGCTTCCAGTCCGGTGAGGCAGTGGTTTCCAACGATGCGCTGAATGACCCACGTGGAAGTCTGCGCCGGCGTAGCCAGCGGTTGATCCGCTCGCTTCTGTCCGTGCCGCTGCTGTCGCGCGGTGAGGCCATTGGTGTGTTGTCGGTCGTCAACCGCGACGGGCGGCCGTTCGACGACGATGACAAAGAGCTGTTAAGCCTGTTCGCCGACTACGCCGCGTCAGCGATCGTCAACGCCCGGCTCTACGACCAGATTCAGGAAGAAAACAATCGGCTCGAGATCCTGAACCGCGTTTCGAAGGTCGTCTCGGCTTCACTCGAGCTGGACACAGTGTATGGCGCGATCCATCAGGAAATTGCGCGGATCATGACGGTCGATGCGTTCCTCATCTTCTTGAAGAATGATGCCGGCCGGTACGACCTGACGTATATCGTCGATGAGGGGCGGCGCTATTCGCCACGCCATGATGCGCGTTTGCCGACTGCCTACAAGGAGTCGCTGCAACGGCGCATCCCCATGGTGATCGAAGCGAGTGAGGAACCTGAGTTCCAAACCTGGGAGCGCTTCGGCGACATGGCGCGGCGCGTGCAGTCGATTGCGATTGCGCCGCTGGTCCGGGGCGGAGATGCGTTCGGTTTGGTATCGGTGCAGTCGTATGCACCACGTAGCTATCGCGAGCGCGACA
>QEUZ01000173.1 GCA_003577355.1 Chloroflexota bacterium
GAGGCGTGGTGTAGTGGCCTAACATGCAGCCCTGTCAAGGCTGAGATCGCGGGTTCGAATCCCGTCGCTTCCGCCGGTCCCTAATCTCGATTGACAGTCCAGGATGAAGAAGCCGGAGACGTCGGCTTGTGGCACAATGGCCACGAGTTGATTGTCTTCGACATCGAGCCGCTGAAAGAGCATCCGCGCCAGCCGGTTCCGTTGTTCAGCGGTCGCATGTTCCCACGCCAGCGGCAGGTCAGCTAAGAACGCTGCGGTGCGGGCGAGTACCCGCGCCGTGTCGTCGTCGTCGCGCAGCGTCGCCAACTCGGCATTGAGCGCGTCGCGCTCAGTGCGGTATTCCGCTTCGCTCATGTCCCCCAGTCGGTACAACGTCTTGAGCCGGTAGAGCTGGCCGGCAATATGTCGTCTTCTGCTGGCCACGTCGTCGCGTCGGGAGTGCGATTCGCGATAGAGCGCCATCACCTGCTCCTGGTAGTCGCTGGGGATACGGAAGGTCGCCAGGTAATCGACAACTTGCGCTTCGATCAGCGACGCGAAGAGGGAGCGCTGCCGGCAGCCGTTGCCCTGTGTGCGCCCGTAGCAGGACATGCGCGTCTTGCCGGTCGAGTCGCGCCCGAGGTGCATCTTCGAGCCACAGGCGACACACACACACAGGCTTGTCAGCGGATGGATGCGCCCGCTGGAGTTCACAGCGACGGCATTCGTGCGGTTCATCAGCCGCGCTTGCTGGGCCGCATTGAACAGGTCAGCGTCGATCATCGCGGCGTGCTTGCCCATCGTCCAGTCACCGTCTCCGTCCGGCGGCAATTCTCCGAGATGGAAGCGGTTCGTCAGGATGCGGCGCACGGTGTCTTTCGAAAACGGGTTCGCTCCACGATTGCCTGTTGTGCGGTAGCCGGCCGTGTTCAGCATCGCGGCAATGTCCCGGTCGGACAGACCGCTTACGGCGGCTTCGAATGCCATAACTAACCCAGGTAGCTTGTCAGGGTCCGCGACTGGGATGCCTTCGTCATCCTTCATGGTTCCAAACGGTAGCAGTCCGTTGTACATGCCCTGTCGCTTGCGCTCGTGCTTGCCCTTCTTCGTCTCCCAGCTCAGATTGTCACTGTAGTACTGCACGAACGCTCCGAGCGTGGACAAGATCACTCGGCCGATCGACGTCGTGAAGTCCATGTTCTCGGAGATCGAAACGAACGCCACGTCAGAGCGGTCGAGACGGTCAAGCGTGTCGAGCGTCACTCGCAGGTTACGCGCAAAACGGTCGAGTTTTTGGACTACGATTACGTCAAACTGGCCGGCTTCGGCATCCTGAAGCATCTGTGCGAACGCGGGGCGCTTGGCCAGGTCGTCGGTGCGTGCGCTCTTGCCCTCGTCGCGGTGCTCAGCGACAACCTGCCAATCGTGCGCCTCACAGTAGGCGCGGGTTGCGCGGTGCTGGGCATCCAGGCTGTCGTCCTCGACTTATTCGTCACTGCTGACTCGATGGTAGACCGCTGCGCGCTTGCTGCGGGAGATGCGGGTAGAATCGATCTGCACGGTCGATCCAATCGACTGTGCCGTGCCGGAGGGCGTTCTCGCGCCGCTCCGACGTATTCGTGCACACTACGTATAGCATTTTCCTTATCCAGATGCGGAAAACTGGGCGAAGGGCCGTAGCGCGAGCGCTCGCTCCTGACTCCCGGGGAGGTCGAGAGACTGCTCGTCGCGAACGCCTGCCTTCCTCGAGCAAGGGCGACGACGAAGACAATTTCGGCAATCTTGTCGACTGGGCGGTTAACTCGTGACCCCAAGTCGATGGTTTAGCAGCAGGGCGCGAAAGTTTCGCGGCCAATGTCAGAACTGCTGTCGACACCCGAGGTTGCGTTGATCACCGACCATAATGGCATGGCAGGCTCGACGTCACTGGGCACCAACTTTTATGTCGAAGAACTGTTGGGGCGAGCGAACATGGCGTCGATGACGCTTGTTTCACCAGAACGACCGCAATCTACACGGTCACTGAAGTGGCTGGGATGTTGCCGGGGACGGCGCGCACCTGGTGCGAACTGCTCCGGCTTGTGACCGGGCATGCCCCTGGGCGTCCCGCTGCCGCCCTCCAACTCGCGGATGCGCGCTTCGAGTCGAGCGATCGTCCCAGCCTGGGCAGCCACCTTTGGCGCCATCTTCGTCCTAGGGATATACTTGGCGCATCCCACCGTACGAAGGGGCTGTTGTCCCGCAGAACAGTTCGACGCCGCCTGAACCTTCGTGCAGGCGCAGAGAATCGTCGACACACTCCCGGATCGAGAGCGGGAGCGGGCATTCCGGGCAGGCGGCGAGCCGCCCGAGTTGGTGCACGTGCGTCCGAGAAACTCCAGCCTCGGGACGAGAGCGTGCTGCGTGACACACACGATCGCCTTGGCTGCGAGCATGGGAAATGTATTCGAAACGCAGAAATGAACGGAGAACAACGTGGCGATCTACTCCAGTCCGTCCGACGTGGTTGAAGCGCACAACGACGGGGAGATCACCCGCGAAGAGATGATTGAGACGCTGGCAAGATGGCCGTATACCACGCCTCAGTTCTACGAGGACGGGATGGGCTCGTACGGTGAGGTTCAGATGCTGCATGTCTATGGACGTTTGGATTACTGGGACATGATCGCCATTGGCGATCGGGTGGTGGAGCTAACCGGAAAGCACCCGGCCTCGTGGCCCGGCAAGAGAGTCTCCCGTCGAATCCTTCGCTCAGAGATGACGAAGGGCGGAAAGAAGCTTGTCACCGATTGGATGCGCAGCTACCGCGCAGGCGAGATTACCTACGAAGAATTGAAGGCCACGATCCTAGCCTGGGAGTTCGATCGCCTTCCCTATCCCTTGTGGGCGGACCACGCCGACATTGCACCGTACGACTACAAGACCGTTCTGGGAACGTGGGAAGAGTTCATTGAGTTCTATAAGAACGGCACACTGTCGCACGACGAGTGGTGGGGAATCGCCGGGGAGCACCGCGACTGGGCGGGTGCACCTCACGAACGGCCATGTCAGTGCGACCCCGTTGAGGGATACATCGTGGCGTTGAGAGAACCAGTGATGACCGAGCACGGTTTGCTTCTCGATCTCTCGACCCAAGGAAACTTGTACCTCAGCGAATATCACCCTCCCGTGACCAAGGAAACGGAGTAGCCCGATCAACGGACTGCTCGTGCTGCTGAGCCCAGCGATACCATCTCGGAGGCCATGAACCTCTACTCGCCATCGAGCCACGGCGCAGCGTCATTCCACGACACGCGGAGCCGCACGTGTGGCAACCATTCATCGAGACCTGGAAACTCCTGGGCGAGGAATCGAAACTTGATACTCTTGGAGCGCTTCGGACCGAACTGCCCGGTTTCAATCTGTAGGAGCGACTGCCCGGCAGTGAACGCTTTCTCACAACAGGCTGATCGCTCGCTAACCTCCACGTGTTCATCCTTCCGGAGGAGTTGATCAGGTGCGTCCAAGCTTGAGAGGGTGTTATGCACTTGGGCTACATTCCGCTACCCTTGGTGCATGAGTACATACAGCGAACGCGATGCATATCCAAGTGATGTCAGTGACGAAGAATGGTCCTTTGTTGCACCGTATCTGACACTCATGCGCCCCGATGCGCCACAACGCGATCACGATCTACGCGAGGTCTTCAACGGTCTGCGCTGGATCGTGCGCACCGGCTCGGGTTGGCGCTACATGCCGCATGATCTGCCGCCTTGGTACACCGTCTACCAGCAGACGCAGCGCTGGATCCGCGCCGGGGTGTTCGAGGAGATCGTGCATGATCTGCGGGTCCTGATTCGGCTTGGGGAAGGGAAAACGGAGCAGCCGACCGCCGCCATCTTCGATGCACGGACGCTCCCAGGCTCGATCGAGAATGGGGAGCGCGGCGGGTACGATGGGCACAAGAAGCGCAAAGGGACGAAGCTGCACCTGGCGGTAGATACACTGGGCGAGGTACTGGCGCTGGCAGTGACGCCGGCCAATGTCGACGAACGGGAGCAGGTGCGGGCACTGGCTGAGGCGGTCCAGGAGGCGACCGGGGACTCAGTCGAGGTGGTGTTCGCCGATCAGGGCTATACGGGGCCGGGGGCGGAGGACGCGGCAGCGAGTGCCGGGATGCGCTTGGAGGTGGTGCGGCTGCCGGCGGCCAAGCGGGGGTTTGTGCTGCTGCCGCGGCGCTGGGTGGTCGAGCGCTCGTTCGCCTGGGTGAGCCGTTTTCGCCGTCTGGCCAAGGATTACGAGCGCTTGCCGGAGACGGTGGCAGGGCTGCATCTGGTGGCGTTCTCGATCCTGATGCTTGCGCGGATGGTCAAGCTGCTGCTGGCGGGAAGTGCATAACACCCTCTGATCAAGACGAACTGATCGAAATACCCCTGATGTCACGGGTCGGACAGCCGTGATTCGATAGGTGCCTTAGAGCAGTGTTCATAATCGCTGACGATCGACGTGGTAGCCGCACCCACGAAAACAGCCAACTGCATCCTGCGATGTGATGCGTGACAGACCAGTACCGATCGCGCTCACCAGTGTGTCGCAGGTTCGTGTGGCGCTGTGCCGCAGCCAGAACTTCAACGTCGCGAACGCCGCTTCGATCGGGGAGAAGTCGAGGGGAATAGGCCGGCAGGAACCGCACCGTACACCCGACCGCCTCAATGAGCGTGCGGATGCGACCATGCGTATGGACGTTCAGATTGTCGAGGATGACCTGCTGGCCGAGGACAAACCAGGGCGGCAGCACCTGCTCGACGTAGGCGAGGAAGACCTCGCTCGTCACTGCCCCCTCGACGACCAGCGCTGGTCCCGGTCCATCCAGCGCCAAGGACGCGATGAGGGTGACGTTCGGCCCGTGGTTGCGCGGGGCTTGAGCCGCTGCCCGCTGGCCACGCGGTGCACGGGCATAGCGCGCGAGCATCGCCGTATTGGTGCTCGTCTCATCCAGGAAGACCAACCGCTCAACCGGCACCTGACTCAGGTCGTCCCACCAGGCAGCCCGAAGTTGCGCATCGCGTTCGCGGGCTGCCACCGTCCTTTTTTTCGGGTCCACCCGAGGCGGGCGATGGCCCGTGACATGGTTGCCTGGCTCATGACGACCCCGGTGCGCGCGGCCCACATCCGGCAATGCTCCGCTAAGGTTGCCGCTGGCTGGGCGCTGAGTTGCGCATGCAAGTGCGCCTCATCACCAGCAGTGCGCAGCCGCGGCCGGCCGGGCGAGTGTCCCGGCCTGAGGTGGCCGGTGTGCTGGGCACGCTGCACGTACCGATCGACGGTGCGCCGCGCGACGCGGAACTGCTGGGCGACGGTGGCACGAGGCACGCCGGCGTCCACGGCTTGGACGATGCGGTGGCGCAGATCCTCGCTGTAGGCACGCATGCTGACCTCCCTCCCAAGACACAGCATGACTCTGCGTCAACAATTCCGCAAGACGCTCTAGGACATTGGCTGACGCACATCATCGTCGTTGCCAATTGGGATGATGATCCCAACTTTCATCCGCGCCCCAACTGCGCTGGCGCCGCTCTCTAAGCCTGCCCGTGCTCGATAATCTCCCGGAACCAGCGGTCGATCTCGTTGTCGCCGATGTCCAGCGCCGCGTTCCCGATGGACAACTCGAACCGTTGCCAGCGTGGTCGCACGGTTGGCTGAAGCTGACGCCAGAATGCCACGTATTCTCGTTCCGAGATATCGAGAGCGGCATCTTGCAAGCGGGAGATGTCACCTTGCAGGAAGACGTGCATCATGTTCGTCTGGGGCGGCTCAGGGGCAATTTCGATTCCGGGGATGCCTGCGAGGATCGCACCGATCTGTTTGGCGCGTTCGACGTATTCCCCCATACGCGGCAGATGCTGCTGCAACCCGAGCCGGGCAGCGACGACATAGGGGTACAAGCGGATCAGGTTGCCCCCATGGCGACGCTGCCAAACCCGAGCCGCAGCAATAACGTCGGCGGGGCCGGCAAGCGCCGCTCCCGCGATACCACCAAGGGCTTTGTAAAAGGACACGTAGACTGTGTCGAACAGCGCTGCGATTTCCCGATACTCGCGGGCGTAGTACGGTCCACATTCCCACAACCGCGCACCATCCATGTGCACTGGTATGCCACGATCGCGCGCCCAGGTCGTCATAGCGGTCAGGTCACCCCACGTAGGGAGTGTGCCGCCGATCTCTCGCTGCGGAAGCTCAAGAAAGAGTGCGGCGACCGGCTCGGAGATCGCCTCGACATCAGCAACGCTCAGCTGCGTTTCCAGGTTACCGATGAGCAACGGGGTGAGCCCGTGCAGGCGTAAGTAGCCATGCTTCTCCGGCTTGTCGAGGTGGTTCTGCGGGTGCATGGCGATGTTGCTGAAGCCCCGCCGCTCCGACCAGACGCGCAATGCGATCTGCTGGCACATCGTGCCGCTTGGCATGAAGACGGCAGCTTCTTTTCCGAGGAGTTGGGCAACCTCAGCTTCGAATGCAGTGATGACTGCGCCAGAGCCGTAGGTATCCGCCTCCATGTCGTCGGGGATCGCGTCAGCGACCTGCTGGAGATGCTGCTTCGGCGACAGCGGGTAATGATGCGCCAGGAACCGCGTGCACTTGCGGCGGATGGCGGCTGGGTCGCGTATGGCTTGCATCAACCCTCCTTCGTCAATGCCGAGCGGGCACGCCAGCGCGCGCCCGCTCGATCCGCACAGCAACTATGGGGCGACGGGGGCAAGCCCGCTGCGGTTCACCAAGTCGTTGAACGCCTGCAGGTCGTCGCCGATGACCCGTTCGAGATTGATCCGTTCGACATCGACCCGTTCGCCGAGCAGACTGAACACCTCGCCCGCGCCCTGCGTCGGTGGGTCGTCGGATTCGTCGATCATACCGCTCAGGCCAGCAAGCTTCTCCTTCAACCGGCTCGGGCCTGGCTTTGGCTTTGAGCCATCCACCGTCACCATGCGGTCTTCGATGGCAGTGAGCTTCTCTTTGAGTGCTGCCGCAGCTTCTGCCACATCGTTGTTCTCGGCTGCCTTGGCGCGCTCCTCCCACGCCGTCACTTGGGAACGCACGCGCCGGATGCGGTTGACGGATTCATGCAAGGCCGAGATCTGATCTCGGATGGCAACCTTGAGGTTGAACTGCTCGGCGAGCTGCTCTGGTGTGGCGGCGATGCGCGGGTCCATGACGAGGTTGAATGGTTGCGTCCAACTCTCCTCGCCAACCGTGAGTCGCACCTGGTACGCGCCTGGCAATGCGCGTGGAGCGATCATGTCGTCCATGAACGACGCGAACATATCCGGCTTGCCCCCGTCCATCAGCCGGGTAGCCGTGGGGTAGCGCATGTCCCAGATGAAGCGGTTCATGCCAGCTTCGGCCGGCACCCGCGGGGTATCTTCCCCGGTGCTGGAGAAACGGCGCACCTCTGCCCCGTCAGCATCGAGGATGGCCAACGACACTTCGCCTTCGGGCTTTGCCCCGAACCAGTAGTGGATGATGACTCCATCCGGCGGGTTCTTACCTGCGTCGAGGAACTGCTCCGTCTTCGTGCCCATCGGCGTATCGACGAGGTTGTAGGCGACGGTCACTGGCCCGGTCATCATGTAGTTCGTGATGCCAGGGGTGCGACTAAATGCTCGTCGATGGACGCGCCACCGGGTGGTGTCGCGCGGCTGGAACAAGTGGACGCTTTGCGATGCGAGGTCGTCCTGCATCTGGCGCAATGGCGTGATGTCGTCCAGGATCCAGAACGAGCGCCCGTGGGTCGCCACGACGAGATCGGTGTCCTTGATGACGAAGTCGTGAATGGGAGTCACCGGGAGGTTGGACTCCAGCCGCACCCAGTTCCCGCCGTCGTTGAGCGAGACCCAGATCCCAGTCTCGGTTCCGGCGAAGAGCAGCCCCTTACGCGCTGGGTCCTCACGGATCGTGCGCGTGAACTCATCATCGGGGATACCGTTGGTGATGAGCGACCAGGATTCGCCGTAGTTGGTGGTTTTGAACAGGAATGGGCGATTGTCGTCGTGCTTGTAACGGGTTGCCGCGATGTAGCATGTCGCTGGGTCGTGTGGCGACGGTTCAATGATCATGATCTGGCCCCATTCCCCCAACTGAGCAGGGGTGATGTTGGTCCAGTTCTTGCCCCCATCGCGTGAGATGTGCACCAGGCCGTCGTCGCTGCCCGCCCAGAATACCCCCTTCTCATGGGGAGACTCGCGGAACGCGAAGATCGTGCAATAGATCTCGGCGCCGCTATTGTCGGCAGTGATGGCGCCTCCTGATGACTGGATCTTGTCGGGGTCATTGCGAGTCAGGTCTGGGCTGATGACCTCCCAGGAATGCCCCTCATCGGTTGAGCGGTGCACGACATTGGATGTCGCGTACAGTACGTCTGGGTCGTGTGGGGAGAACTCGACTGGGAAGGTCCACTGGAAGCGGTACTTGTGCTCTATCGCGCCAGCGCCGAACCCATGCATCTCGGGCCAAACGGTGACGTTGCGCTTCTGCCCGGTTTCTGGGTTCCAGCAGATCAAGCGTCCGTGACCGAGCCCAGTACCGATGCCGCCGCCGAAGACCTTGTGGGGCGGCTTGGGACTCACTGCGATGTGGCCACTTTCTCCGCCGCCAGGCTCGGTGTAGTTCTTCCAGCTGATGGCGCCTTCAAAGTCGATCATCGGCAGACGCATCGCCCAGTTGTCCTGCTGGGACCCGTAGAGCATGTATGGCGTCCGGTTGTCGGTGGTGACGTGGTAGAACTGGGCGGTTGGCTGGTTAAGGATCGTTGACCACGAGCGGCCGCCGTCGTAGCTGACGCACGCACCGCCATCGTTGCCCTCGATCATCCGGTCGTGGTCGCGTGGGTCGATCCACAGGCCGTGGTTATCGCC
>QEUZ01000174.1 GCA_003577355.1 Chloroflexota bacterium
TTCAGCATCGCCCGCTCACCATCGCGTGCCTTCACGGATACGTTGCGATCACTCATCCAAACACCAACGCCGCCTCAGACCCCCTGTCTCCTATCACCTGTTGCCTGTTGCCTGTTGCCTGTTGCCTGTCCCCTACGTCCCGATCCAGCGTTCGACGATCACCACGTCCAGCCACTCTCCGTCGAGCTGCGCGTGCTTCTCGTATGTGCCGACTTCGCGAAACCCGCAGGCAGCACACAGCGCGCGGCTGGCCGTGTTATGGGGGAACACCCGACTGAGCAGCTTCCAAAAACCGGCCTCTTGCGCTGCCGCAACCAATGCCGGCAGAAGGACCTTGCCGATCCCCTGACCACGCGCGCGGCTGTCGATATAGATCGAGAACTCGCCGACGCCGGCGTAGCACGGGCGGGTGCGATAATTGGACACGCTGGCCCAGCCGACGACCTCGCCATCCACTTCAGCGACCAGGAACGGGTAGCGTCCTGCAGCGGCGGCGAGCGTCGCCCGGATATCATCAGGCGTGCGCAGCATCGTCTCAAACGTCGCCATCCTGCCGAGGATACCCTGGTTGTAGATGTCCGCGATGGCGGCTGCGTCGTCTTCTGTGGCTGGTCGGGTGGACACCGCTAGCGGGTCCGAACCTGTCTCGTGCATCGGCTCCTCCTCGTGTCAACTTGCCGGCAACGATGATACGGTTCCGTGTCGCTGTATTGTTGGCATGCAGCGGCGGCGGTCGCGTACGATCGAGAGATACGCGCATCCTATTGGAACAGATTGTCATGCGTAACCGCCGGGATAGCGCAGGGATTATGCTCACGTAAGGGGCGAGGCTGGGTGGAAGACGATCGCGACCAACCTGGCGATCGCCTGGCGGAGCGGGGGGAGCGCAACGACGGGGCTGATGAAGCCACGCTGGTTGCTGCCGCAAAACGGGACCCCCGTGCCTTCGGCCCGCTGTACGAGCTGTACGTCGACCGCATTTACCGGTATGCCTACCGGCGCGTCGGCACGCATCATGAAGCGGAGGACATCACCGCGCAAACATTCCAGCAGGCGCTCCAGGCGCTGCCCACTTACGAGTGGCGTGGCTTGCCGTTTGGAGCCTGGCTGTTTCGGATTGCCGGCAACATCATCAACCGACGCGGGCGCACTGGTGGCCGCGAGGTGCCGGTCGAGGATGTGACCATATTCAGTGCCTGGGAGGACCACGACGAAGACCCTGCCGACCAGCTCACACGCAGCGAGCAAGCTGGAGAACTGGTCGCGTTGATCCGCCGCTTGCCGCCGGACCAGCAACGGGTGCTCGTCCTTAAGTTCTCGCACGGACTGAAGAACCGGGAGATTGGTGACCTGATGGGCCGCTCCGAGGGGGCGATCAAACAACTCGTTCACCGCGCACTGGTCAGCCTGCGCGCGGCTGTCGATCGGGAGACGCCCCATGCCTGACCGCCGCAACCCACACGATGTGCCGGAGCGCATCGAGCGGCTCAACCGCGCGCTGGACCGCATCGCCGCTGGCCAGCCGGCGCCAGTGCTCGACGATGCCGAGCTACAGGAACTGGTCGCCCTGGCCGGGAGACTGCAGCAGTCCCTGCCGCGTGACATGCCGGACCCAGGGTTCCGCGAAGAGCTCAAGGAGCAGCTGGAAGCCGGCGCATGGGGCCAACCGCGGCGGCCGGCGCCACTGCGGCGCGCGTACCAGCGTAGCGCCTTCCCCTACCCGGCGGCAGCCGGCGCGATCGTCGCAGTGCTCGTCGCGGCAATCGCGGTCGGTTCGTTGGCGATCTGGACCAGTTCCGACCCGACTGATGATGGACGCAATACCGCCGGTGCCAACCTGGGACTGGCAACCCCGACGCAAGCGGCCATCCAGCCAACGGGAGCCGACGATGCGACGACCAGCGTCGCGCTGACTACCACCTCGGATAGCACCGCTGGTACGCCGGGCGTCGCCGTCGCCCAATTCACCGCTACCACGCTCCCCGGACCAACCGTGACGGCGCAGCGCACACGTTCCAGTTCGGCAACTGCAACCCTGGTCATGAACCCGACCGCCACGCGCAGCGGCCCGACAGCGACTGCAGCGACTACCCCGGCTGCGACGCCAACAGGCAGCCCGCAGCTCGCTGCCCTCCCGCCGGTTGATGGCGAACACCTGGAACCCGGCCCGGTGCCACTCGCGGCCGGCAGCAGCGAACCACCCAGCACGGCAGTTGCGGTGTCGCTGGCCACCAGCTTACCTGACCTGGCTGACAGCGCCCCGCTCTATACGTTGGCGCCGCCGGATATCGACCCACGGCTGCTGGTCGAGCAAGTCGCGGATCAGATGGGCATCGACGGGCCGATCGTCATGGCCACCGACGGACGCGGGAACGTGGCCTACCGCGCCGACGGCTCGAACGGCGCGATGTTCTTCTGGGTGCCGGAGATCGGCGCGTTCACGTTTACCCTGCCGCAGCGGACCAGCGCGACCCCAGCGCCGGGCGAACCGACCACGCAGGAGGTGGTCGCCAACACCCTCGCTTGGCTCGCTTCAATCGGCTACCCGGCGGACAGTCTCAACGCCACGCCACTCACCGAGGAAGGCGTCGATGGGTCCTGGACAATTGAGCTGTGGACCAACGCGCTCCCGTTCAACTCCTTCGGGCACCCACTTGGTGTGCGCGTCACGATGGATGCCGACGGGAACATCACCGGCGGCACCGGCTTTTGGCTGACTGTCAGCTCCGAAGCCAGCGTCTCGATCCGATCGTCTGACGAGGCCTGGAAAGCAATCTCCTCGCACCAGGGCTACTGGACTGGCGGGGGCATCGCCTCCGGCGGGGGTGAGTTCACGGTCGACACGCTGTTCCTCGGGTACACCCTGACCCGCGATGAAGGGGATGCGCAGCTCACCTACCAGCCAACGATCATCGCCCAGGGAGACTTCCGCGCACCAAACGGCGATGCCGCTCGCGTGACGGTTTACCTGCAAGCGTCGCGCTAGTGGAGTGACGAGTGACCAGTGACCAGTGACCAGTGGTTTGAGCGTTTATGCCGGATGCGCTCTGCGGCGGTGCAACGAGCGACGTTAACCCGGCAGTGGATGGTGGTTGGAACACTAGGAGAATTTGGCCAACGCACTGACCGTCGAGATCGGTTTGTTCGCCCGTGTCGTTGCTAGCGATCTCGCAGGACGGTCGTAGCGCCCCTCAGCCGCTTGCTGTGCCAGCCGGATCAGGACACGGCGGCGATGCAACGCTCCAGCACCGTTTCCCAGGGACGCGCAGCTACGGCAGGGATGCCGAGGCGTTCCGCTTCGGCGCGCAGCCAGTTGCTGTAGGTGTGGCTGGCGCGGGCGCGCACCAACTGCTGCGTACCCTCACGCGCCCGGTAGTTCGCGACGATCTGCGCCTCGGCATCCTCGTAGATCACCAGCCCACGCACGCGTCCGCCATTGGCGAACTCCCCAAAGCACTGGCGCGTCGCCAGCTCCGGCAGGATGAAGTCCCCCTCCAACACCACCCGCCGTCCCTCTTCAAGCCGGTTGGCAACGACCGCTTCCAGCGCCGGTAGCAGCTCGGTGGAGACCGAAACGATATGCTCCAGCTTCCCGACGTCGTCCATTGCGAAGTACTCCTCGCGATGGTTGTCGAAGAAGTGCAGCATCGGCATTTGCTCGGGTGTTGTGACCCGCTTCACGGCGACCTGAATATCGTCCACTGGGGTGATAGCCGCACCAAACCACGCGGCAAGGCGATAGCTAACGCTGCTCTTACCGACCCCACTCGCGCCGGCAACGAGCAGCACTGTCCACGGGGGCAGTTCAACCGAATACATCTGTCCGGACGCCAGAACGCTCGCAGACATCGCGATGCGCATCCCCACACATGGCGATCGGCTCCCCGCACTGGAGAGCCGACCGGCTTCGATAACGACGACCGTGTGCGCTCGGGTTCCAACCACCATCTACCGTCGGGGCAGGGTCGCTCGTTGCATCAGCGCAGAGCGCATCCGACCGAGACGTTCAAACCACTGGTCACTGGTCACTCGTCACTGGTCACTCCGCTAGCCGAGCGCCCCCTCGGCGTGGCGTACCCGCAGGACCTTCTTATCGAACTTGCCAACGCTCGTTTTCGGGATCTCGTCGACAAAGATGACTGTATCAGGCAACCAGAACTTGGCGAACTTCGGCGCGATGAACTCGATCAGCTCGGCTCCGGTCACCTCGCCAGCATTGGGCGCCAGCACCACCACGGCACATGGCCGTTCCGACCAGCGCTCGTCCGGCACGGCAATCACCGCCGCTTCAGCAACCTTCGGGTGCGCCATCAGCGCATTCTCCAGCTCGACGGACGAGATCCACTCGCCACCACTCTTGACCAGGTCCTTCGTGCGGTCGGTGATCTGCAAGTAGCCATCTGGGGTGATCGAGGCCACGTCGCCGGTGCGGAACCAGCCGTCCGCAGTGAAGTGCTCTTCCGTTGGCTCCAGCCGGTAGTACGCTTTGGCGATCCAGGGACCGCGCACCTGCACCTCGCCGACGCTGGAGCCATCCCAGTCGAGGACACGCCCGGCATCGTTCACAATGCGCATCTCAACCCCCGGCACTACGTAGCCCTGGCGCGCCTTGACATCCCAGCGCTCGTGGTCCGGCAAGTTGTCGTGGTGGCTTTGCAGCTTCGAGAGTGTGCCCAGCGGAGACATCTCGGTCATGCCCCAGGCGTGGACAACATTGACACCCAGCTCTTTTTCATAGGCTTCGATGAGTGCGCGCGGCATTGCAGAACCGCCAACGACCAGTGCCCGGATGCAGGAGACATCGCGCGGGTTGGCCTTGAGATCCTGATACATGCCCATCCAGATCGTCGGCACGCCAGCCGCAATCGTGATGCGTTCCTCGGCGATGAGTTCGGCCAGCTTCGGCGGTTGCAGGTGCGGACCCGGCAGGACGATCTCCGCTCCGGCCAGCAGCGTCGCATAGGGTGTGCCCCAGGCCATGGCATGGAACATCGGCACGACCGCGAGGAGTCGGTCCCGCTCGGTCGCCCCAAGGCTGGTCGCCAGGTTCTCCCCTAGCGTGTGGAGAAACATCGAACGGTGGCTGTAGAGCACGCCCTTTGGGTTACCGGTTGTGCCGGAGGTGTAGCACAGGCCCATCGCCTGCCGTTCGTCGGTCACCTTCCAGGTGTAGTCATCGGAGGCCGCCGCCATCAGGTCCTCGTAGTACGAAACGTTCGGCAGCGATGTCGACGTGCCGGATGGAGCGTTGAAGATGACATACCGCTCAACGCAGGTGATCTGCCCCGCGGCCCGTTCGTAGAGCGGCAGTAATGTCCCATCCACGAAGACCACCTTGTCGCCGCCGTGGTTGACGACATATGCGAGCTGCTCCGGCGAAAGGCGGATGTTCAAGGTATGGATCACCGCGGCGGCTGAGGGGATGGCGTAATACATCTCCAGATGCTGGTAATTGTTCCAGCCGAAGGTGCCAACCCGGTCACCCGGCTGGACTCCCAGGGTTTCGAGCACGTTGCCCAACCGCTTCACCCGGCGGTAGAAGTCGGCATAGCTGTAGCGGTGCATCGAACCGTCGGGAAGCTTTGTGCTGATCTGCTTATGGGGGTGCATCCGGTTGGCGTGCTCGACGATCCGGTCGATCGTGAGCTGATAATCCATCATCAGTCCGTGCATGCCGAACCTCCGTCGCTACCCTGCTCCGTCGTTGGAGTGGCCAGAATAGAGCCTTGCCAGGCGCGCGTCAACGCGAGCACGTCACACGCGCTGGATCGGCTATCATCGCCGGGCGACATGCTGCGTGTTGCACTGGGTAACGAATGGACATGCCGATGAACTTCTATCCCGCAACCGCCCCAGTCCCCAGCGAGCTGCGCACCGCGAACTTGCTGCTGCACCCACTTGGCCCGGAGCACGTCGAGCGCGACTACGACGCCTTCATGTCCAGCAGGGAACGTCTGCGCATCTGGAGCGGCGGTTCCTGGCCCTCCGACGACTTCACCCTCGCGATGAACATGGACGACATGCACCACCACCGCGGGGAGCACGTGCGCCGCGAGGCGTTCACCTACACCGTCATGTCGCCGGATGCGTCCGTCTGCCAGGGCTGCATCTACATCAACGGTTGGGAGAAGTTTGCGCGCCAGATACAGGCCCAGGTACCAGACTTCGCCGAGGAGTACGACGGGATCACCAGCTACTGGGTGCGCGACAGCGCCCTCGCAGCCGACCTGGACAAGGAGCTGCTGAGTGGGCTGATCGCCTGGTTCGCCGCGTCGTGGCAGTTCAACCGGGCAGTGTTCGTCGCAAATATCCAGCAGGAACGCGATATCGCCTGCCTGACCGAAGCCGGGCTGACACGCCTTGCAACCGTCGAAGGGCAACGCTACCCGGGCACCTTCTACATCTACGGGTAAGGATCACGCCGTTGACAGCCAGCCCTGCGCGTGGGAAAACCGATGCGCCGCACGGGTTGGCCGGCGGCGAGGAAGGGAGTGCGCGATGCGCATCGCAACCTACGACGACAACCGTATCGGTATTGTCACCGTTGCGGAAACGGTCGTCGATATCACCGACCTACTGGAACAGTTCAACCCACTCAGCCCTGCGGACCTGTTGCCGGACCTGATCAGCAACTTCTCCGCCTTGCGCCCGGCAATTGAGGAGCGCGTCGCCGCAGGAGGGGGGACGCCGCTTGCCTCCGTGCGGTTACGCTCGCCGCTGGTGCGCCCAACCAAGATCATTTGTCTGATCGGCAACTACCGCGAAGGCACCGACCGACCGCTCCAGATCCTCGACATCTTCTTCAAGTCGCCGGAAGGGATCGTCGGCGACGGCGACACGGTCATCCTGCCGCCGCACGATGCGACGATCTTCCATCACGAGGCCGAGATTGCCGTCATCATCGGTCAGGAATCCAAGGATGTACCCCAGGACGAGGCCATGGAGCGCGTCTTCGGGTATACGGTCTATAACGATGTCTCGGAACGCGGCACCGGCCGCGCCGGAATTGCCAGCTTCCTCGGCAAATCGAACGACACCTTCGCCGGTTTCGGCCCGTGGATCGTCACCCGCGACGAGCTCCCGGATGACCAGCTCTACAGCCTGAACATCACCGTCGATGTCAACGGCGAACGCCGGCAAGACTACTCGACCGCCGATATGGAACGCCCGATTGCCGAACTCATCTCATACATCAGCGGCGTGACGACATTGCACCCAGGGGATGTGATCTGCTGCGGCACGAACCACCAGGGGCTCGGCTCGATGCAGGAAGGGGATGCCGTCACCGCCGCGATCAGCGGTATCGGCGCATTCACCCTGCATGTGCACGACCCGCTGGGGCGCACGTGGGAACGAGGCATTGACGCCGCAATGGCGCAACGGGTGCGAGATATGGCCGCGCAAGCGCCGGCCCAGAGGGGAGCAAGCGCATGAAACTGGTCGTGCTGGAAGGTCCACGCATCGGCGTGCTGCGCGACGGCGTCCCAGTCGATGTCACTGCCGCCTTCGCCGATATTCCGTATCGCACGGCTGCGGACTGGATGCCGCGCGTTATCGCAGCCTTGCCGGAACGGCGTGCCCAGGCAGAGGCGCTTGCTGCCAGCGGCGCGCCAGTCGCCGATGCACGCCTGCTGGCGCCGATCCCTCGCCCACCAAAGCTGATCGCCTGCTTCGCCAACTACCGCGAGGGCCGCAGTGGTGAACGGCTTGCCCAGGACATGTTCCTGGAAAGCCCCGATTCGGTCATCGGCCCAGGTGGAACGGTACGCCTGCCGAACCACCCAACCGACGTTGTCCACCACGAAGCGGAGTTAGCGCTGGTCATCGGCAGCCGGGTGAAGGACTTGCCAGCCGACGAACGCGCCTTTGCCGCACTTGCCGGCTACACCGCCGGGATCGACGTTTCGGCGCGCGGCATCGGCCGCATGGGCCCCAGCCGCATCGGCAAATCGTTCGATACATTCACCCCGCTCGGCCCGTGCATCGTCACACCAGACGAGATCAGCGACCCACACAACCTGCAGCTCACGCTCACGGTCAACGGCGTCGTCGCCACCGACTTCAACACCAACGACATGGAATACAACATCCCGGAGATCCTGGCCTACGCCACCAGCTATATGACCCTCGTCCCGGGGGATGTCATCCTGACCGGCACCAACCACATCGGCATGGGGCCGATCCAGCACGGCGATGTCGTGGAACTGACCATCGAGCAGATCGGCGTGCTGCGCGTCAACGTCGAGGACCCGCTCGGCCGCGCATGGCCACGTCCCAGCGCGGCTTGACACGAGCGCCGGCCGGCAGCTACAAACAGGCTGCCGGCCGGAACATTTCTACGTGTGTCCGTGTCGCCGCTACATCGTCGCGACGTACTCCGCCAGGCGCTCCAGCGTCGAGTGGCCGCCTTCGATGGCCCCGATATCCTCGACTGCTGCGCGCAGCGCCTCCGGGGTCGGAAACGTCATCTCCAGCGTCAGTCGCGTCCCGCTGTTCTCGGCTGCGAACAAGACCCGCACATCGAACAGTTCCACAGCCGTCCCGTGTTCAGCGTGGTGGGAGTACGTGATGCTCTCCGGCTCGACGACTTCGCCAAACACCACGTGGTTTGCGTAGCCCACTCCATCCGGCCCATGCATCGTGAAGCGCCAGACGCCGCCTGGCCGCATGTCGAACTCGTGGAAAGTGTTGCGGAACCCACGCGGCCCCCACCAGTGCAGCAGATGCTCGGGGTTCGTCCAGGCCTCGAACACCAGTTCCCGCGGCGCACTGATGTAGCGCGTCAGCGTGATCGACT
>QEUZ01000175.1 GCA_003577355.1 Chloroflexota bacterium
CCGGCCAACACCATTGGCTGGCTCCTGGTTGGCGCGGGCGCGTCAGTCTATGCAGGCCTGCTGAGCGCAGGTATCGTCTACGCCACTCTGGATAGCCCCCCAGCATACTGGCAACGGGTCCTGGCCTGGTTCGCCAACATCGCGTTCCTGGCGGGCCTCGATGCCCTGCTGGTGTCGTTGGGCTTCCTCTTTCCCACCGGGCGGCCCATCTCGCGGCGCTGGGGTAGCGTGGCGCGTCTGGTTGTACTTGCTCTGATCGTGAACTACTGCCTGTTTATCGTCCAGCCCGGCCCGTTGAGCAGATACTTCGCCGACACGCCGCAGCTCACCAACCCATTCGGCATCGCTGTGCTCGGCGAGCTCTTCGACCGTCTGGCCTTCCTGTCTGGCCCGCTGTGGGTTGGGGTGATCCTGGCGTCGCTCGCGGCGATGGTCGCGCGGCTGCGCGGTGCGCGTGGCATAGAGCGGCTGCAACTACAGTGGATCGCGCTGGTCATCGGACTCGTCGGCGTCATGATCCTGCTGACCGTTGTCCTCTTTAGCGTGTTGCCGGAGGAGTTGCACTGGCTGCCGTGGATCACTGAGACCCTCTTCTTCGCCGGCGCGACGTATGGGCTTGCGGCTGCCATCGGCGTCGCGATCCTGCGTTACCACCTCTACGACCTCGGCCGTATCGTCAACCGCACGATCGTCTATCTGGCGCTCTCGGTGTCGTTGGCGCTGATGTATGTCGCGCTGATCCTCGGGCTTGGTGGCCTGATGCGGGCGCTCACCGGCGCCTCCGGCAGCGGCGTTACAGCAGTCGCGACGTTGCTGGCGGCCGCCCTCTTCCGTCCGTTACGCCTGCGCATCCAGCACATCGTGGATCGACGCTTTTACCGGCGCAAGTACGACGCAGCCCGCATGGTGGCCGATTTCGCCGTGCGGGTGCGCGACGAAGTCGAGCTGGCCAGCGTCGAAGCGGAACTTTGCCGGCTGGTCGGCCAGACGATGCAGCCGGCGCACGTCTCCGTTTGGCTCCGACCGACGGCGTCGACGCCGTTGCAGTGAGTGGGGCGCCAAAGGCTCAGAATCCAAGGTTCGGGTCATCGAAATAGATGCGCCAATTACCCTTGATGTTGCTCACCGAGTTATCGTACGTGAACAGCCAGCGCTTGATCCGCTTCCCGGCAAACTGAGACAGATTGACTTCAACATAAAACCAGAAGCCTGTCCCATACGTGTTGCACGTCCTGTTCTTGGGATTGATACTTACCCCGGCGGTATCAGTAGCACTCGATGAGCTCAGCCTCGTCCCATCCGTGAACTCTATATCTACAATCGCTGTGCATTGCACACCATTGTATTGCAACCAGCGCAATTTCATACCAGATTGTATTTGCTGGTAGCAACTACTGCCGCAAGCTCCTTCACCTCCTCTAGGTCCGTCATGTGCGATGTCGCCGATCACCATATACGCTTTGCTCGTTGGAGCGTTGGCGATAGCACAGCCGCGCATTCTCTTGAATCGATTCTTTCCAGGTCCAGCTTGGGGAACCCCGTCCGTGCCGGGGTTGAAGGTCCAGTAGTCAGGGTTGCCAGAGCATGTGTTGTATGCCCCGACTCCAACACTGGGGCTTACAGGTGCCGGATTAGGAAGTAAGCCGAGGAATTGAGCAACCTCAAACCCTGTCTGAAGACCATACATCATCGTCGCGCCCTCTTTATCATCCATGAACAACGACGATTTGCTTCCTTGAGGGTCAAACCACATCATTGCATTGAAGCCGCCCTCCCATACTTCATCTGGAGCGTCTCCGAGTGCCAGCCAGTGACCAAACTCATGGACTGCCACTTTGAATACATCTGCATCCCAAACACCATCTCCGCGTAACCCCATCGTTCCATTCGTATTCCAGTCGAATTTTGAATTAGTATTGAATCTCGTCCATGCTCTTACAACTGAACTACCAGATAGTTGCCAGGTTACATTAGCGAACACTGTATCGTCTGAACCAAGATCAGCAGACGTTACGCGAGATACTGATTCAGAGTAGGGAATATTGTTATTCATCTTGAGTCGAGATGCTATATTCCATTGGAATGCCGCGTCACGTATGCGAGTTGCTATCGTGGCCTGCTGTCCGGGAAGGCCTAGTGCGGTACTCAAAGATCCATTGATCGCGTAACTGATCTGCGTCGTGGACTGTGACCATCGTAGTGCGGTAGAATATGCGGTTGCTGATTGAACGGGGGTGGATGCAACGAGCACAGCCAGCGCCAATGCTATTTTGGCGAGTGACGATCGCATAGAACTTTTCTGATCGAGCACCAACGTCTCCTTGTCAAGGGGCAGCATCTCCAGTTGCGGTTGGTGCCACGCCGGGCGATGTAATGGCAGCTATTGTGTCGAGCAGGGGTTGCAGAGGTTGAGTGACTGCGCCACCGTAGGACACCGCTTGGCCGTCGTCTGTAAGGGTCATCGTCCTGCCCAATCCCCAGGCGGCTCCGTCGGCCGTCGAGATGAGACCAGGAGGACCAACGCGACGCTGGCGCTTGAGGCAGACAAGCATGTGGTCACCAACAGACAGCGGTTTTATCAGGAAGTTCGTTCGCACTTCATCTGGACCGACAACACCGCCGTCAACGCCAATGACGAGTTGGTTCGATGACACGTCCGTAGAGTCTCGCACGTACGGTGGCGGAGTGGTGAGTTCGAACACTATAGGCGTAATGATCGTGTATTCGGATGGAACTTGATCCCAAGGATTCGTCGGACGCGCCCCATCGGGCGTAGTCCACCTTGCCTCACGAATTGCGACAACATCGCCGATAGCGATGATCTCGCATGACGCCACCAAGTCCTCGGCGGATGCTTCCATCGGGACAAACTCAAAGTTCACGACAAGAGTGAATGGGTCATCCGGGTCGGGAGTCACGATGACGGATGTTGGAACGATCGGTGTCGTTTCAGGGGCAGGGGTCACCGTTCCACCCGCAAACGTTGGACTCGCATCAGGAGCGTCGGTGGGTGAAGCTGAGCCGACGGGAGTCGGGCTGCCTGTGTTGCCTACCTGGCTGGTGGCGTCGTCTGCCTGAGGCGCTCCACAAGCGAACATCAATGCGGCCATGAACATCGCGATGGCGAGGACGACAATCATGTGCTGAGTGACGGGGCGAGTGCCTGAGGAAGGACAAGGCATTGGAGGAATCCCAATCACCGTGGTCAACACGGCGTATGAGTAACGAGTGTGAATGCATCATACGACAGTCGCAGAAAAGCGTCAATTCGAGATCCATAGCGCCTCAATAGCGCAACAAGCGATTTACTTGCGTTGCGCAAAGGGAAGTTGCCCAGCCACGACTTCCAAGTGGCTTGACGGCAGACCACGTCAGTGCACGCTGAAACCCCACGTTGGTCGGAGCCTCCTACACCGCCACCGCCACTGCCACCCCCAACTGCTCGCGTTTCCACTCCGGGCGATAGTAGGAGTAAACCTGCGACGTGACCGGCTGGGCGCGCACTGGGTAGAGGGCGCGGGCCTGGAACTCCAGGCTGAGCGACTCGCCGGGGCGCAGATCGTCGATGTAGAAGATCACCTTGCGTCCGGCAAGGTCCCAGCGCTTGAGCTTGGGCTGGCTGGCCAGCAGGGCGTCGATTGTCGCGGCTTCCGGTGCGAAGCCGGTCGGCACGGCGATGTCGAGCACGACCATGCCGGCGGCGATCGTTTCCGGCGGGGTGAACCGGATCGTCGCGCTGATCGTCAGCAGGTCGTCGACTTCGATCTCCTCGGCGTCGTACTGTACGTCCAGGCTGAAGATCTCCTCCGGCAGCGTCAGCACCTCCGGCAGGTTGTAGCGGCGCACCACCTGGGCCAGCACCTGTCCGCTGCCGCTCGCGCTGAGGCGCAGCGGCGCGCCCAGCGGTAGTTCGATAACCTGCAGCACATCGGCATTTTCGGCGTTGACGACGACCTCGTGGGACCAGTCGCCCGCTTGCAGGCTGATGATGGCGTCGGTGTCGGCGCGGCTGTGGATGGCCGCGCTGGTGAGGGCTTGCAGGGCAACGACGGTGTCCTGGGTGGAACCGTAGCCGCCAAAGGCGTTGCGTTGGGCGGACAGCCAGCGTACCGCCTGGGCGGCGGTCAGCGGGTCGTCCAGCGCAAGCAGGGCCAGGGCGGCGTAGCCGGTCGTTTCGATCGTCGCGCTGCGGTCGCCGCCCCAGATGTCGCTGCTGATGCGCAGCTCTTCGCCCCAGTAGAGGCCGTTCTCGTCCTCCTTGGCCAGCGCCATGAGTGCCGTCTGCGCCGCGCCGGCCTGCCCGCTGCCGGCCAACGCCAGCGCGTAGGTCGTCAGTGCGACGGCGTAGGGGTCGTTGAGGCGTGGGAGCTGCTCTTCCAGGTAGCCGATGGCCCGCCCGGCGCTGCCCGCATCCCCCGCTTCGGTCAGCGCGACAGCGATATAGGCAGTGAGGGCCGGAATGCCGGTTAGCCCACCGAGCATGTCCTCGTGGTGGACGAAGCCGACCGGCGTGAACGAACCGTCCGGGTTCTGATGGCTGCGGATCCAGTCGGCGGCGCTGGTCAGCACGCTCTCGTCGATGTGGATCATGCCCTGCGCCTGGGCGAAGGTCTTCAGCACAAAGGCGGTCAGCCAGAGGCTGCCTTCGGCGTCGGAGTTACCGAAGGCGGAGAAGCTGCCATCGCTGCGGCGGTAGGTTAGCTCGCGCTGGTAGCCGGTCAGCATCAGCAGCTCGGCTTTGGCGATGACCTCCGGCTTGGACTGCCCGGTCTCCTCCAGGTAGCGGGTGATGAAGACATCCGGCGCGAAGAGCAGCATGTTCTGCTCCCCGCAGCCGTAAGGCATCTGCAACAGCGACTCCAGCCCGTCGATCGTCTGGCTGAGGATGTTGCCGGAGATGGCCAGCAGGGCACGGCCTGAGCCGTCGATCGCATCGAACGGGATCTCCAGGCTCGCCTCACGGCTCTCGCCGGCCGGCAGCGTCAGGTTCTCGACCTCCTCGCGGACGACCCCCTCCGGCTCGACCAGCAGCTCCTTGATCAGCGCGTCGGCCGCCTCGCCGCTACGGGCCGTCACCCGCAGCGGCTGCACCCCCAGCGCCAGGGGACGGAGTGGGAAGCTGGCCGCGCCGACCTCGTTCGGCCCGACGGTGACCGTCTGGTCGAGTGCCCCCAGCGGTTCGAACCACCCGGCCGGTTCCAGTTCGACGAGGAACTCCTGGGCTGTCGACGTGTAGTTGTAGAGCGCGACCTGCGCCGGCAGCTCCTCGCCTCGGATGGCGGAATACGGCAGGTCGATCTGGACGAAGAAGGGCTGGAAGACGCGCAGCTCCGCCTCGCCGATGCCCAGGCCGTGCTCCTGGGAGAGCGCCACCGCCCGGAACATCCAGGTGGTGATGCTGTCCGGCGCGTTCAGTTGCTGCGTCCCCCGGCCATCGGCATCGGTATCGAAGGTGCTCCAGACCCAGGTTTCCGGGAAGAACTGGCGCACCCGCTGGACTTCGGCTAGCCCGGACTTGGTGTACTCGTCGCTGGGTGGTGCACTGCCGGCAGCGGGGGTCGCCACCGGTTCCGCGGCCGCCATCACGGCATCGTCATCTCCAGCGCCGCCTTCCGCCAGCCAGGCCGGCTGGAGCTCCTTCCCGGCCGGCACCCGCCGGTTGGTCAGCACGACGACGCCGGCGCGCTCGAACAGCTCCTGCGCGCCGGGGATCGTGATCGGGGCGAACGGGTCGTTCATCGGCGCGAACTCGGCAAAGCCCGGCTCGGCGGAGTGCAGCTCCGCCTGCGGTTCCTGGAACAGCCGCTCCAGCTCGGCGAAGACCTGCTGCAGGTTCAGGCGGTTCTCGGCCAGGATGAAGACGGAGCGGTCGACCGCCGCCAGCCCGACCCGCGCTGGGCCTTGCGTCTGCACCAGCGCCTCCAGCGCGTCACCGGGGCGCACTTCGTCCGTGCCGAGCTCCACCGTGACAGTCTGTGGGTAGCTGCCTTCGACGCTGAATGGCAGGTAGTCCGCCGCGACTTCCCCATTCGAGAGGATCTGATACACGAGCAGCCGCGCCTGGGGGGCCATCTGCGGGGTGAGGGTGACGTTGATCTGCGGCTCGCGGGTGTAGCCCGAATAGACGACCGTACCGCGCCCGAGCACTTCATAGAAGAAGCTGGTCGCCTCACGGGTGGCCGCCACGCTGAACTGGGCGACCTCACCGACACGCAGCGGGCCGGGATCCTGCTGGCTGAGCTGGATGAACGCGCCGCTCGGTGAATAACCGGCCAGCAGCGAGAGGAAGGTCCAGGCGTTCTCCGGGCCACTGGCCTCGACCGACACCGAAGCGGCCTCGGCCGGTGGAGTCACCTCCAGCCGCGCCAGCCCGCCGAACACCGTGACCGTGCGGCGCTCGTCGGAGAAATACTCGAGGTCCTGGTCGATCCAGGTGAAGCTCAGCGTGACATCGGCATCCAGCGGCTGCTGGTCCGGCGTTTCGGCGACGACCAGCAGCCCGAAGGGCAACCCCGGCTTGAAGGTGGTGCTTTCCGGGATGATCCGCAGCACGACCGGCGCGGCGGCCACCGAGACGAGCTGGTTCGTCGTTTCGCTGTAGCCGGTGCCCTGCTCGCGCACGGTCACGTCCAGCCGCACCGCGCCCAGCCCGCCCCCGTCCGGGGAGCCGGTGCTGTACTCCGGAGCCGGCACTTCGAAGGCGAGTCCGCTTGCACCCAGCTGCAGGTTGAGCCGGGCGTACTCTTCCCAGATGCCGACGTAGCGTAGTGCGACGATCTCGACCTCGCCCACGACCGGCTTGCCAAAGCTGTATTCGGCCGTGACGATGCCGTGGATCGGCTCGGTGACCAGCGTCCACTCCCGCTCCAGGTCGAGCCGCACCTCGTACTTCGGCAAGGTGTAGCGCTCCACCCGCACGTCCACCTCGCCGCGCGCATCCCCGGCCTCGACCCTGGCCTTCCAGACTCCCAGGTTCGGCTCACTGGAGAGCGGCAAATCAACATGCGCCATGCCGAAGTCATCCAGCACGACGGTGGTGCGGAAGACCTTGATCCCCTGGGCGTCGAGCACGTCGACCACAGCTTCTCCGGGCAACGGTCGCAGTCCCGGGTCGAGCGCCAGCACGCGCATGTGCAGCGTCTGCCCCGGCTTGTAGATCGGCTTGTCGGTTTCAATGAAGAGTAGCGCGCTGTCCTGCACCTGCAGGGCGACGGAATCGGCGAACCCTTTGCCGCTGATCCGCAGGGTGTACTCCCCGGCCGGAACCTTCGGGACCGCCAGAGACAGGACGCCCCGCCCAGCCACCCGCGCTTCCGCGCTGGCGAAGAACACGTCCTCCTGATGCAGGACTGCTCGCACCGTGCTGGTGACCGGGTTGCCGGCATTGAAGATCGCCAGCGATATCTGCTCCTGCTGGCCTGCCCGCAATGTGCGTGGCGCGACCGCCAGGTAGCCGTTGACCTCCTGGTCGACCGGCGGCGGGTCGGCCACCGGCGAACCAACCGGCGTTGGGCCAAGCGGCACGACCGGCTCGTCGTCGTCATCCCCCATAGCCCACTGGGTCAGCACGCCGGAGGCCAGCGCCACCCCGGCCGCTGCGCCGGTCGTCACGAACGTCCGCCGAGAGAAGCGTCTTGCCATCCTGGGCCTCCGTTGCAGGTGCAGGTGTAGCATGCAGCACACGAATGCTGGTAGGACGCTGCTGGGCGGCGGACGGTTCCGTGGTAGGCGGCCCCTCACCCCCCGTCCCCCTCTCCCGTCGCCACGGGCGAGGGGGAGCCTTGTGCGACGTTGGGCTGTTCCGAGTCATAGTTCGAGCCGTCGCTAGCTGAGCGTGGACCCACTCCTGCACCCACTGGACACCCCCTCGCCCGTGGGGACGGGAGAGGGGGACGGGGGGTGAGGGCTACCCCACGAACGGCGGCTCGATCGGTGGGGCGATGCCAGCCAGGCGTGAGAATGAATCGGTCAGCAACAACACGCCGATCCCGATCAAGAATAGCCCGGAGACGATCGAGATCAGCCGGTAGTGGCGGTTGATCCGGCGCAGGGCTGGGGCGGCATGGCCGAAGGCGAGCGCGGTGAGGATGAACGGGATGCCGAGGCCGAGGGCATAGGTGAAGAAGAGCAGCCCGGCCCGCGTGCCCTGGGTGGCGGCGATGGCGAAGATGCCGGAGAGGATCGTGCCGACGCACGGCGTCCAGCCGGCACCGAAGAACACACCTAAAAGGAAGGACGAGGTGATGCGGCCACGCGGCAGCCGGTCTTCCGCCGAGACTTTGGCGGTGCGCAACAGGAACGGGATGCGGATGATCCCCAGCGTATGCACCCCCAACAGGATGACGGCGATGCCGCCGAACCAGCGCAGGTAGTCGAGTCCGTTTTGCAGGCTGGTGATGAACCGACCGAGGGCGAAGCCCAGCACGGTGAACAGCAGCGCGAAGCCGAGGACGAACGCCAAGGCGTGCAGCAGGACGACCCGGCGACTTGGCGGCGTGGCGCTCCCGACCACCGAGCCGCTCAGGAACCCGAGGTAGCCCGGCACCAACGGCAGTACACAGGGGGAGAGAAACGAGAGCAGCCCGCCAAGCAGGGCGATGATGAGGGCCAGCAATAGCGGCGCCGATTCGACCGACCCCATCAGGGCGACCCGAGCGCCTGTTCGATGCGTTGCACGGTTGCGTCCGTCGTGATGCGGCCAACCTGCCGGTCGAGCAGGCTGCCGTCGCGGGCCCGCTGCCCCGCCCATGCACGGCGATGATCCGCAACCCCTGGGCGCCGTAGGTTGCCTGCCACTCGTTCAGGGTCGGAACCTCCGACCGGCAGGTCATTCAGGTGTCCGACCAGAAGACGAGGAGCACCGGAGCGCCGCGCAACCCTTCCAGCTGCAAGGGGTCGCTGTTGTACCAGTTGGCGATGCCGGTCAGTTCGGGAGCTGGGTCGCTGGGGGCGGCTGGCGTTGCACCTTGCCCCGCATCGCTCGGTGCGTCTGACCCGCCGCAGGCTGCCAGCACCACGGCGCAAACCATCCAAAGTGCCAGCAGCAACCTGCCGGCAGCGTGTTGTGTGATATGCACGAATACTCCCTGATGCCTCGCCAACGTCCCTGGTCGCTGAGTGTACCCATCCCGCAGTGGGGCGACATGCGCGCAGGCTACCGCCGGCTCTGCAGCAACCGGCGCCATACTCTACGTAGCCAGTTGCTCGGCGGATGGATTTCGCTGGCTCTCAGGCAATGCAACCGCTGGCTGGCTGAACGAGCGGGCGGCTCAGTGCACATGCCCCTGCTCGCCGGCGTACACCGACGGCGAGCAGGGGTACACCTTCCCAGCGCGCACCACACTCACCGGCTCCAGGCGCGTTCCGCCGAGCTCGACGTGGCCGTGGGAGTCCTCGAAGGGCCATTCGCCCTCGGCCAGCCTCAGCAGGCTCAGGTCGGCGTCGGCGCCGGGGGCCAGCGTGCCGATGCGGCCGGCCATACCGACAGCCGTGGCTGGGTTGATCGTCACCCGCCGCAGCACCTCATGGAGCGGCAGACCCAGGTGCAGGAACTTGCTGGCGGTTGTCGCGAGGTCGTAGACCGGGCCGGCGATGTTCCAGGCGTGGATGTCGGAGCTGATCGTGCCGGGGAGCAACCCCTGGTCCAGCGCCCGGCGGGCGACGTTGAAGTCGAAGCTCCCCCGGCCGTGGCCGACGTCGAAGTTGATACCCTTCTCGATCGCGCGTTTCACCGATGTGCGCACCTTGCCGCGTTCATCCAGCACACCCTCACTGCGGGCGTGGTAGCAGTGGGTGACGGTGT
Source organism: Chloroflexota bacterium (assembly GCA_003577355.1). Taxonomy (GTDB): domain Bacteria; phylum Chloroflexota; class Chloroflexia; order Thermomicrobiales; family CFX8; genus CFX8. The sequence continues at coordinate 9,803 of QEUZ01000175.1, forward strand.
CGCCGGTGTTCAACGCGCCGAGGATCTCGTCCAGCGGGATCGTCGTGCCGCCGACGTGCACCATCGCCGGCTTCCCGATGGCGTGGGCCGCTGCCTGGGTGCGGCGTAGCGCCTCGCGGCATTGCTCCGGGTCGTTGCCGACCATGTCGCTTTGCAGGCGTACCTTGATGCCCATGATGATGTCCGAGTGGGCGCGGGCAACATCGATGGCACGCTCCACCTTCGCCCAGCGGATGTCTTCCAGTTCCCCCACGCCGCCCGCCTGGTCGTCGCGCGCCATGCCGATGCTGGAGATGTGCAGCATCGCGACGATGCGCGTGGCCGAGACGTCGATGATGTAGCGGCGGAAGGCGGGGAAGGTATCGGCGCCGGCCGAACCGGCGTCGACGGCAGTGGTGACGCCGCGTGCCAGGCAGTTGGGGTCCGGCTCGATCCCCAGCGGCGGCACGCCCCAGTAGACGTGCGTGTGCAGGTCGACCATGCCCGGCGTCACGATCAAGCCGTGGGCGTCGACCACCCCATCGCGCACGCCCAGCTCCGCCAGGTTCTGGCCGACGGCGGCAATGCGACCGCGCACGATCGCCACGTCGCAGTGCGCATCCAGCCCCTGCGCCGGGTCGATCACGCGGCCCCCACGGACGACGAGGTCGTAATGCGCCATCGGTCACCTTCCGTTCCCTGTGCGGTCATGTCGCCGCACCTGTTGGCCGTTGGAGGAGGGCATCTTCGCACACCCTGCGCCACCGTGCTGTCACAGCGGGCGGCCCTGGTGCACCGCTGGGCAGCTGTCGCCCTCGCGCGACGCGCACAGCCCCCTTGTCATAGACACGTCAGCGTTCCGTCATGCGGGCGTCATCTTGGGCCACTACCCTAAGCGCCGAAAGGGAGTAGCCGGCGGGGCAGCATGTCCCACGCCAGGGCCGTCAGTGCGAGCAAGTGCTCCGGCCCAGCGCCCGATTCCAGGTCGTGTGATCCGGACGGGGGCGAGACTTTCGCGACCGACGCATCTGCGTCGGAGGCGAGGGCCTCGCCCTCGTTGTGTCTGGAGTACGCGCCGGAGAGGATCGGTTGGGGCGTGGACGTCGGTACGCAAACGCTGCTGCTGTGGGGCGGCTTTACCCTGTTCATCCTTGCGCTGCTGGCGTTGGACTTGGGCGTGTTCCATCGCGAGGCGCATGTCGTTAGCCTGCGCGAAGCGGCGATCTGGAGCGGTATCTGGATCAGCCTGGCGCTCGTCTTCAACGCGGGGGTGTTCTACTTCGCCGGGAGCCAGAAAGGGCTTGAATTCACCACCGGCTACCTGATCGAGAAATCCCTGGCGGTTGACAACATCTTCGTCTTCGCGATCATCTTTTCCTACTTCGCCGTGCCGCCGATCTACCAGCATCGCGTGCTCTTCTGGGGCATCATCGGCGCGCTGGTCATGCGCGCGGCCTTCATTGCTGCCGGGGCGGCGCTGCTGAGCACATTCCACTGGATCATCTACGTCTTCGGCGCCTTCCTGCTCGTCACCGGTGTGCGCTTCGTGATCAAGCGCAACGAGCACGTCGACCCAAGCAAGAATGTCGTGCTCAAGCTCTTCCGGCGCTTCGTGCCGATGACGAACGAATACCACGGTCAGAGCTTTACCATCCTCCAGCAGGGAAAGCGCTACGCAACCCCGCTCCTGGCCGTGTTGGTTCTGGTTGAGGCGACCGACCTTGTCTTCGCGGTCGATTCGATCCCGGCGATCTTCGCCATCACCGACGACCCGTTCATCGTCTACACATCCAACATCTTCGCGATCCTCGGGTTGCGTTCGATGTACTTCCTGCTGGCCGGCATTATCGACCGCTTCATCTATCTCAAGACTGGCCTGGGAGCGGTGCTGATCTTTGTCGGGGCAAAGATGGCCCTGATCGACATCTACAAGATTCCCACCGCCGTGTCGCTGCTCGTCGTGGTGACGCTCATCGGCGGCTCGATCGCCCTGTCCCTATTACGTAGCCGCGGGAGCGCGCAGAGCTCCCATGCGCTCGCCGGTTCGTCGGACTCGGCGGGGAGTGTGGCCGGATAGGGCTAAACCTCAATGTGATTCCAGCGGGCGTGTGCCCTGGAAGGAGCCGGCCTGAAGCCGGCAAGGAGAAAGGTACGACAGATGGGTTTCCGTAACGTTCTGGACCGGCTCCTGGCGATGTTCGAGGGTGGCGACGACGATGACGATCGTCAGCGGTCGCGCTACAACCAGCGCGACCGGCGCTACGACCACGACGACGATGACGACGGGCACGACGCTCGCAACCGCCGTCGCCAGCGCGAGGACGACCTGTTCGACATCGGGTAACCCGTGCCGCGCTGGCAGGGCTGGGACGACAGATGCGCCTGCCGGTCACAGTGGGGCCTCCCGCCGTGGTCGGCAGGTTGCGATGGGAGGCGACGATGCAGGCAACGACATATCGGCAGCGCGTCGGCAACAGCCGGCCCAACGAATTCTGCAGCACACGCCTGCGTGCCTGGCCACGCCGCAGTGCTGGTCGCCGGTTTCTGCTGCCACTGTTGACCAACCAGGTATCGCGTCGTCCGCGCGCATCCTGAACGACATCACGGGCCGCGGCCGAATGTTCTACGCAGCAACCTGTGGCCCCCGTGCAGGCACGCACTGCCTGCGGCGGGGTGCGCGTCGCTCTCGCGTATGCTGTCCGTGTTCCAGATCGGCAGTGATGGCAGGGAGGGCGGCACATGCGCATCGCGACGGTGGAAGGGCTGCTCGTCGGCAGCCCGGTCGAGGGTACGAGCTTTCTGGTGCGGATCACGACGGACAGTGGCCTGACCGGCATCGGTCAATCCGCCGCCTGGGGCTACCCGGAGGCCTGTGCGGCGGTCGTCGAGACGTTCAGGCGCTACCTTGTCGGCGCGGACCCACTGCGCATCGAGCACCACTGGCAGGTGCTCTACCGCGCGCTGCCCTTCCGTGGCTCGATCCTCTCCGGCGCGCTGAGCGCGGTCGACATTGCGCTGTGGGACATCAAGGGCAAGCACTTTCAGACCCCGATCTGGGAGCTGCTGGGGGGCCGCTGCCGGGACCGCATCCGGCTCTGCCTGCTGACCGGCGGCGCGGACCCCGACGAGCTCGGCCGCAATGTGCGAGCCGCCGCGCAGGAGGGCTTCACCGCGGTCAAGTTCGACCCACTGCTGCCCGGCTACCAGGACATGACCCTGGCGCGCCTCATCGCCCATGCCCGCGAGATGGTCGCGGCGGCGCGAGAAGCGGCCGGGCTGGATGTCGACATCGTCGTCGAGCTGCATCGCAAGCTGACGCCACTGACGGCGATACCGCTGGCCGAGGCGCTGCGCGAGTTCAGCACCCTGTTCTACGAGGATCCGATCCAGATCGACAGCATCCAGTCGCAGGCGCAGATGGGGCGGCGGGTGAACCTGCCGCTAGCCCAGGGGGAGCGGCTGAACACCATCTGGGAGTTCCGCGAGCT
>QEUZ01000176.1 GCA_003577355.1 Chloroflexota bacterium
GAGGACATCGAGCGCGTCTGGTCGTTGGGGTTGCGGGTGATCACCACCCCGGCCTTCATCCGCGCGCAGGGAGATGTCCTCGCGCTGCCGGGCAGCCAGCGCTGGCCGCGCAAGTTCCGCTTGCGTTCGCTAGCCGAGCGCGGCTTCGCCGTCATCGGCAGCAGCGATTCTACCGGCTCGATCCCCGATGGCATCCCCCCGCTCTACAACATCGCATGCGCGGTGACCCGCCGCACGCTCAGCGGCGCCACCTACGTCCCGGAAGAGGCGCTGGATATCGACGATGCACTGCGGCTGTTCACCATCTGGCCGGCGCTAGGAGCCTTTGAGGAAGCGGATAAGGGCACGATCACACCCGGCAAGTTCGGTGATTTCGCGGTGCTCTCCGCTGACCCGCGCGCGGTGGCGGCAGCCGACCCGGACGGCCTATTCGATGTGCGCGCGGAGGCGACGATCCTGGGCGGTGTTGTGGTCTGGGAGAAGTAGCGCCCGGTGGACCACAACGACCATGTGGCGCTGCTGCGTGCCGGTGTGGTGGGGGCTGGCCCGCTCTGGGCGGACTTCGGTTCCGGCTGGGGTGCATTCACCCTGGCGCTCGCCGACCTGCTCGGCCCCGGCGGTATGATCTATTCGCTGGACCGAAAGCGGGATGAGCTGCAGCGGCAGGCGCGGGAGCTGCGCCGGCGGTTTCCACACGTGGCGGTGCATTACCTGATCGCCGACTACCGCGAGCCGCTGGACCTTCCGGCGTTCGACGGGATCGTGATGGCCAACACGCTGCACTACCTGACGGCAGCGGAACTGCAGGCAACCCTGCCGCTGGTACACGGCTACTTGCGCCCTGGTGGGCGGTTGGTGGTGGTCGAGTACGATGTCGAGGAAGGCACTTTCTGGCTCCCGTACCCGCTCTCATGGCGGCGCTGGCAATCAGTAGCGCCAGCGGCAGGCTTCTCCACCCCACGTCTGCTCGCCACCCGCCCAAGCGGCAGGAACCGTGGCTTCTATGCAGCGCTATGCGAACGCCCGCCCGCCTGAAGCAGGTCCAGGCGCATGGTCTCCGCCAGCAGCTCCTCTCGGTCGCTGGTGCGGCAGGTCTCTAGCGCGCCGGTTGCCAGCAGTTCCGTACCCTGGCGTTGCACGCGCAATACGGTGGCCGAGTTCTTGGTGTCGTCGCCGCACTGCGCGACGACAGCGTTGCGTCGTGCACCCAGGCAAGCCCGGTGTGCGCCGGTCGTCATCGTGCGCAGCCGCGTCTGGGGATAGCCGGCGAAGGCATTGGCGCCCCGCGCCCGGGCCAGGAAGAGCCGCAGCGGCCGCGGCAGACGCCCGCTCCGGCAGTGACCATCGATCCGCAGTGACCGAGCGCAACCGCCACACGCGAGTCGGAAAGGCCGGAATATGAGGTTGGCTCTTCACCGAGAGTTGACGCGTGAGTGCTGTAGAGCAATAATCCCGATAGGTAGTATCGGGATTGCCCGCACAGACGCGGCAAGCAGAAAATGGCTGGGCGATGGCAGCGCATCACCTACCGCTGGGGCAGATGTTCGAGGGCGACCTTGCTGGGCTGGACCCGGTGGTTGACACCGTCGAGGCCCGCTTCACGCCGGACATTACGCTGGTTTCCGGGCTGTTCTTCGTGTTGTTGTTGCTCGGACTGGCGCTCGCGCACTAACCGCCGTGCCGCATTGTTGCGGTAGTCGATCCAGTGGGTGAGCAGGCCGATCACCAGCGCGAACCCCAGAAACACGAACCACTCGTCCAGGGTAACGTTCCCGCTGTGCAGCAGTGGCAAATACCCGGGCATTGTTCCTCATCCCGTCCGGGGTTAGTCCCGCGCAAAGTCTTCGCGCAGGAACTCCCCCACGCGCTGTTCACGCGTTGCAACCACGAACTTCTTCAACGTGTCGTAGATGACCGGTAGCTCCAGGTAGTCGATCATGATCGCGACCCAGGCGAGCCAGACAGGGAGGCTGCTTATTGCCGTCTCGCCGGTGAACTCGTTGAGGACGAATTCGTCGGTGATCCAGAAGATATGCAGCCATTGTGAGTTCAGGAAGAGCAGGAACACCACGCTCTTCCAGTTCCAGCCTTTGCGCAGTTCGTTGATGTAGACCAGCGACACGCTAATCAAAGCCGGGATCTCGGTGTAGTCGATGATCAGAATGGCGAACTTCAAGAACCCGTTGGGGTCCCACCAGCTCACCTCGAACAGCCGCAGGAAGACGACATGCACGGTGAGCCAGTAGAGGTGCAGCAACTGCAGCATGAAGAGCCCGGCGGCAATGCTGATGTTGAGGGTGTAATGGCGTTCGTACCAGTCGAAGAACGATCGAACTAACCCGCGCACGCGCTCTCCTCTGCATCAACATGCCGCGAATGAATCCTAGTTAATAATTATTCTCATTCTCAACTAGCTTGTCAAGTCCTGCCTCTTGACACCGGCTCCCGCACAGGTAGAGTGCAGCGACACCACAGCGCAACCGGCACACCCGCGAGAGGGGACCGCGTGTGAAGAGCTACGATGCTGTCATCATCGGCGGCGGACACAATGGGCTGACGGCCGCCTGCTACCTGGCCAAGGCCGGCTACGATGTCTGCGTGCTGGAGCGTTACCACGAGGTCGGCGGCGCCGCGATCTCGGAAGAGACGGTGCCCGGCTACATTTTCTCGACCGGCTCCTACGTCTTCTCACTTGCGCCGCAGAAGGTGATCAACGACCTCGACCTGATCGAACATGGGGTGGAGCTGCTCTATCGTGACCCACGCTTCTTCATGCCGTTCCTGGATGGCGAGCACCTGCTCTACTGGGAGGACCAGGAGCGCACCCGCGCTGAGATGCGCCGCTTCTCAGCATCCGACGCGGCAGCGATGCCACACTACAACGCCTGGATCGCGCGCGCCTGCCAGATCATGGACAAGTACATCCTGCGCCGGCCGCCGACCTTCGCCGAGTTCGCGGCTGAGTTCAACCAGCCGGAGGACCAGCGCATCTTCCAGCGCGTGATCCTCGGCTCGGTGGCCGACCTGGTCGAGTACTTCTTTGAAAGTCCCTACATTCAGGCCAATCTGGCCGGCGGCGGACTGATCGGTACCTTCCGCGGGCCGCGTGAGGCCGGTACGGCCTATGTCAAGCTCTACCACTCGATGGGCATGGGCACCGGGCAGCGCGGGCGCTGGGCCTACGTGCGTGGCGCGATGGGTTCGGTGACCCAGGCGATGAAGCGCGTTGCGCAGATCGAAGGGGTGACGGTCCGCACCAACGCCGAGGTGCAGCAGGTGCTGGTGCGTGATGGCCGGGCCACTGGCGTGGCCTTGGCGGATGGCGAAGAGGTCTATGGCAAGGTCGTGCTGGCCAACACCGACCCCAAGCGCACCTACCTGAAACTGGTAGACCGCAACGAGCTGCCGGCCGAGTTCGTGCGCGATATCGAGGCCATCCAGATCGAATCGCCGGTGTTGAAGATCAACCTGGCGATGGAAGAGCTGCCGAAGTACACCGTGCTGGAGGGCAGCGACGCCAGCGTCGGCTACACCGGTGGGATGTACATCGGCGGCTTCATCGACGACATGCAACGGGCCTGCGACGAAGCGCGCGCCGGCAAGCCGAGTAACTACCCGTTCATGAACATTCACTCGCAGTCCGGGGTTGACCCAACGGTGGCTCCACCGGGCAAGCACACCCTCTCCATCTTCGCCCAGTACTACCCCTACGAGTTGGCGGAGGGAACCTGGGACACGCGGCGTGATGAGATCGCCCAGCACACCTTGAAGCGCTTCGCCGAATACGCCCCGAACGTGCTGGATGCCGTGGTCGGCATGCAGGTGCTGGCTCCGCCGGACATCGAAGCGCGCTTTGGCCTCACCGGCGGCCACATCTTCCAGGGCGAGCTGGTGCCGGAGCAGGCCTTCGACCTGCGGCCGGTGCCCGGTTCCAGCAGCTACGAAGGCCCGATCCGCGGCCTCTACCTCTGCGGCAGCGGCGCCTGGCCCGGCGGCTGCGTCATGGGCGCACCCGGCCACAACGCCGCCCACGAGGCGATCGAGAACCTGCGGGCTGGTCGGTATGCGTGAGGCCTAAGCTCTGAAGTCGCCTATCCAGCGGACGAATGGAAGAGAGCGGGCCAACCGGAGCAGACGACGATCATCTGTCCAGAGATCACAGTTGTAGTCAAGCGCGATCGCCAAGTAGTACGCGTCATACGTCGCAGGTGCGGAGAGCGCGTCTGCGATTGTGAGTGCCTTGAGGTGCAGGTCTGGAACTGAGCGGAGGTCGATCGGGAGATCGAGGAAGCGTTCCAGAGTCTGGCGCGCATCGTCTAGGGCGAGTCCCTCTTGTACCATGCGTTTGCGAATGATGTTCGCCACCTCGATCGGCAGTAGCGCCGGTGCGACGACAGGTTCGTTGGCATCAACCGTCGCTCGAAGCAGTGCTTCGGTCTCGTCCGAGAACTCCTCTGGGAGTACAAGCTTGACCGCAACGGATGCGTCGAGACAGATCACGGCAGTTCATTGCTGCGTTCGTCGCGCGACTCAGCGAGTAACTCCCCTGCGGATCTAAAGGGCGCGCCGTTCCGGCGTTCAAGCCACCTCTCGCGCAAATCGCTGGCCGCTGCCAGTGATCTGGTCCAGTGCAACTTTTCGACGCTGGAGAGTTTTGGCACGCTCTGCCGATGCTCGGGCAGACCGAGCATTCCAGTGGAAATGCGCTCGAGGTCGGCGGCCAGCACTCCACGATGCGTACCGTCTTGCTGGATGGCCAGCGCACCACATGCAATCCAGCGCAAGATGTCCGTCGCAGTTACGTTGGCGTACCCTGCGGCATCCTCAATGGAGAGAATTGTCGTCCCACTTGCGGCGCCTCGCATGTGCATTCGTCGCATCTACAATCGTCTGAGTCCATCCCTGAAGTATTGCAAATCACCCTGCACCAGGACGGTGCTGTGCAGCACGCATGTGTGATCGACGACTGCGCTGAGCACATAGCCGGGCCTGCGGCCGGGCATCAGGAAGCTGCGCATCGACGCCGTTTCAAATCGCCTCTACGGCGGTTGGCTCATTTGTCACACCCCTCTTACTCGCGCCTTGGGACAAGGGAGCGACCTCCGCCGAGGAGGTCGCTCCGGGAGTGGGTTCATCCTAGCGGTGGTGTACGGATGTGCCAGTCGGTGGCCGCTTCGTAGGTGTGAGCGGCGCGACAGATGGTCGCTTCGTCGAACGGGCGGCCAGCGAGCTGCAGGCTGATCGGCAGACCGTCGCTGGTGAAGCCGCAGGGCAGCGCGATGGCGGGCTGCCCCGATACGTCGAACGGCAAGGTGCAGCGGATCAGTGCGTTGATGACCGGCTCGGTGACGGCGCCGCATTGCACAGTCTCCTGACCGTGCGGGCAGGCCGGGTGCGGCAGTGTCGGGGTGGCGATGACGTCGCACTGCTCCATCGCCGCGCGGAAGCTCTCCTTGATGACCGTGCGCAAGCGTTGTGCCTTCAGGTACTTGGTCGCGCTGATGGCCTCGCCGGCTTCCAGCAGCACGCGCACGCTGGGGTCGTACTTCTCCGGGTGGGCGCGCAGCAGATGCTCGTGGTAGCTGGCCGCTTCGGCCAGCACGATCGTCCAGCCCACCAATGGGCTGAGCTCTACCTGCGGCACCTCGATCTCGACAACGTGCGCGCCCTGCGCCGCCAACACGCCGATGGCCGCCTCGACCGCTGACTGCACCTCCGGGTGCAGGTTCTCGAAGAAGTGATTGCGCGGCACGCCGATGCGTAGCCCAGCCACGCCGCCGTCGATGTTCGCGGTGTAGTCCGGCGCCGGAAGGTCTACCGTGCTGACATCGCGGTGGTCGTAGCCCGCCAGTACGCCGAGCATCAGTGCGGCGTCACGCACCGTCTTGGCCAGCGGGCCGACGTGGTCGAACGACCAACCCAGTGCCAGTGCACCGTAGCGGCTCACCCTGCCGTAGGTTGGCATCAGCCCGACGACGCCACAGCAGGCGGCCGGGATGCGGATCGAGCCGCCGGTGTCGCTGCCCAGGGCGATGCTGCACTCTCCGGCAGCAACCGCCGCCCCGGAGCCGCCACTGGAACCGCCGGGGATGTAGCCCAGCTTCCAGGGGTTCTGCACCGCACCAAACGGCAGATTGGTGTTGGTGACCCCATAGGCGAACTCGTGCATGCCGAGCTTGCCGGTGCTGATGGCGCCGGCGGCGCGTAGCTTTTCGACGGTTGTGGCATCGAAATCCGGTACGTAGTCGGCCAGCACTGCCGAGCCGCCAGTCGTGCGTACCCCGTTGGTGACCAGCAGGTCCTTCAGCCCAACCGGGATGCCATGGAAGGGGCCACGGTAGTGACCAGCGGCGATCTCCTGTTCGGCAGCGGCAGCGTCCGCCATGGCCTGTTCGGCGGTGACGGTAATGTAGGCGTTGATCTGTGGTTCCAGCGCCTCGATGCGCGCCAGCGACTGGCGCACGAGCTCGACTGGTGAAACCTCGCGCCGCTCCAACAGAGGCGCGAGCTCAGTGACCGAAAGGTCGAGGAGCTCGGTACTCATCGGTCGTCTCCTTCCCCTGTCGGGACGCGATAGGCCGCTTCGAATGCCATGTTCGGCTCCACCAGAAAGAGTGGCTCGGGGTCGATTGCGTTCAGGCCATCGGTCAGCATGGAGACGAGCCCGGCTGCTGCGGCGGCGGTTTGCGGATCGAGTGGCCGTCCCACCTGCTCAGCGAACATGCGCTGCAGGCTCTCGGCAGTCAGTGGCATGGTCGTGGTCCTTTCCGTGTGCATCTGGCGCTGTACTATGTGCGCAGATGAGAGGAGCTTGAAGCGCTATGGCATTACGTTTTGCCGATATTGCGCGACTGCCGGCCCCCGGCGACAACACTGCCATCGCTACCCGGCGGATCGGGGCCGGGAGCGTCGTTGACGACGGTAGGTCCAGCTACACCATCGACAGTACTGTGCCGGAGGGCCATCGCTTCGCCGCAGCGCCGATTCCAGCCGGCGAGGCGTTGCGCTCCTGGGGCTTGCCGTTTGGGTACGCCCTGCGTCCCATCGCTGCAGGGGAGTATCTCCGCAACGACCGGATGCTGCAAGCGTTGCGCCTGCGCGAGGTGGAGTTTCCCCTGCCGGACGAGCCGAACTTCCGCGACACCGCGCTGGAGCCGTACAGCCTCGACCCTGCCCGCTTCCAGCCAGCCCCGCCGACGGAACGCGCGCCGGCCGGGGAGATGCGCTGGTTCCAGGGGTATCTGCGCGGCGGCGGGCGCGGTGTCGGCACGCGTAACGACATCGTGGTCCTGGCGACGACCTCGCGCACCGGCGCATGGGCGCGGGCGCTGGCCGAGCGCCTGCGCGGCGCGACCGATGGTGTAGCAAACGTCGATGACATCGTCGCTGTGACCCATACTGAGGGTGGAGCAGGCTCCCCGAACAACCTGCAGTTGCTGCTGCGCACATTGGCCGGGTTTGTCGTGCATCCCAATGTCGGCGCGGTGCTGATCGTCGAACGCGGCGACGAAGCGGTCAGCAACACGCTGCTGCGGCGTTACCTACGCGAGCATGGCTACCTGTTGGACGACGTGCTCCACCGCTTCGTGACATTGCGCGACACGTTCGAGAACGACCTGGAGCGTGGGGAAGAACTGCTACGCGGCTGGATACCCCGCGTCGCCGCCCAGGAGCGCAGCCCGCAGCCGGTGAGCGCGTTGCGCATTGGCCTGCAGTGTGGCGGGTCGGATGCCTTCTCCGGCGTCTCCGGCAACCCGCTGGCCGCCTGGGCCGCCCACGAGATCATCCGCCACGGCGGGGCCGCTAACCTGGCCGAGACGGACGAGCTGATCGGGGCGGAAGCGTACATCCTGCAACGCGTCCGCGACCTCGCAACCGCCGAGCGTTTCCTGGCCACGATCGAGCGCTTCAAGGAGCGCGTCGGCTGGCACGGCCATACCGCCGAGGGTAACCCCTCCGGTGGCAACCTCTACCGTGGTCTCTATAACATCGCGATCAAGTCAATCGGCGCGGCGATGAAGCGCGACCCGCGCACGCGCCTGGACCACGTGATCGAGTATGGCGAGCTGATGCGCGCGCCGGGCTACTATTTCATGGATAGCCCCGGCAACGACCTGGAGAGCATCGCCGGGCAGGTCGCCTCTGGCTGCAACATGCTGCTCTTCGTCACCGGCAATGGCTCGATCACCAACTTCCCCTTTGTGCCGACGATCAAGATCGTGACCACCAGCGAGCGGTTCCGGCTGCTGGCGGACGACATGGATATCAACGCTGGCGCCTATCTCGATGGCGTGCCGATGGCGACCTTGGGTGAGGAGTTGACCGAGCGGATCTGTGTGGTTGCTTCCGGCACGCGCTCGGTTGGCGAACTGGCGGCGCATTCCCAAGTGTCGATCTGGCGTGACTGGCCGCAGACCGGCCCGGTGGACCTGAACCACCTGATCGCCCTGGCCCGCCCACGCACCGGCCCGCTGTTGCAGCAGGCGGACATTGCGCCGGAGTCGCTGCCTGAGGCGGAGCGCGCGCTGCTGGGGGCGACCTTCAGCGCCATCGAAACGGCGCGGGGGCCACGCAACGAGCAAGTCGGGCTGATCTTGCCGACGAGCATCTGCTCGGGCCAGGTTGCGCTGCGCATTGCCGCGCGACGCAACGCCGCTCTGCCGGACGACCCCACACGACCCCTATCCCGCGTTGTCGCCCTGGCGCATACCGAAGGCTGC
>QEUZ01000177.1 GCA_003577355.1 Chloroflexota bacterium
GCCAGGGCAGGGTGAGGTCTACGACCGCCTGCGTGGGCCGGAGTACGACGTCAGCCTGAGTGACTCGCGCTACGTCGAGTGCTCGGACTTCGAGTACCTGGATGACGCGCAGCAGTACCTGGACGACTACCTCTGGGGCTTGTTGGGCGACGACAGCATCGACCCACGGTTCGACCCGAACTACCCAACGGGGATCGACCCGAACCGCGACGGCGTGGTGGACTGCAGCACGCTGTACCCGATCCCGTACATCCGGCCGGCGACCGATGAGGAAGCGGCGGAGATCCTCGGTGCGGTTGCCGTGCAGGAGACGGACGAGAACGGGGATGCGACGTTCGACCTACCGGCTGGCTGCTACTACGCCGTGATCGGTGGGTTGGGCTACGAGACGACCGTCGAGGAGTTCTGCCTCGAGCCGGGTGAGACCGAGGTCAACGAGGTCAACATGGGCGAGGCGCCGGGCTACCTCGAGAAGTGGTTCGTCCCGCCGTTCTGTGACTACCCTACGCCTGGGGCGCGTGACATCGAAGACATCGATGGTCTCCTTGAGGACTGCTATCGCTACCTCGACTGGGACGATGTCTCGATGTCGGTGTCGATCTTCGAAGGTAGCTGCGCAGAAGCGATGGAGACCGGCGACGACGACACTGCTGAGGATCTCTGCGACGGCCCAGTGTATTGGGGTGGAGCGAACGACCTCTATCCGTGGGAAGGCATCCCGTACCTGTTCGTGACGCTGGCCGAGGGGAACTACACCCTCTGCTGGTACGGCATCTGGTCGTACACGACCAATCAAGACACGGAAGACTACGTCTACGTGACCTTCAACTGCGAGGAGTTCTCGATTACATCCGAGGAAACCACGCAACTGGTCAACTACTCAGATGACCACGCCGCAGGACGGATCGATGTCCTCGTGCTCGACGAGGAATCCCAGCCGATCGAGGGCATCCTTGTTCTGCTGTTCGACCAGGGCGGCAACCTGCTCAACTGGGAGTGCACCGACCAGGATGGTGAGGCCGACTTCGACACGCCGCTTGACATCGGCGTCTACGGTGATGGCAACTACACCGTGACGGCGACCGACAGCGCGCCCCAGTACGGCATCTTCGCTGGCTGCGGCTACGACGATGAGTACGAGACGCAGAATGCAAGCATCGCGTACAGCGTCTTCGCCGACTGGGACAACGATACGTTCGTCAATGACGACGTCAGCGACGGATACGGCGACCCAGAGGCAATTCTGGCGCTGACTGCGGTGGCTCCGTAACGACCCAATCCACAAGCGCACCGGAGGCGGGTGACCGCCTCCGGACGCTGAAAGCGGCTCCTGGGATAACCCAGGGGCCGCTTTTTTCTGGGCGTGCGAACCGAGTTCAAGCGATGCGCATGGCGAACTGAGGCGCGAGCCAATACGGTGGGAGATATGCCGGCATGTTGGAGAATGGCAACACCTCCGGCTTGAGCGCGATCCCGAGTTTGCGCTCCATGAAGGCGCGCCGCGCTTGGATCCGCGCCCATGCTTCCGGGTACATCTCCGCAAACGCTTCCCGCAGCGGTGCGTCTGCGAGGGCGATGCCATCCTCAACATTCGACATGTGGTAGACGCTGTGGGTGAGTGGGATGATGTCCATTTGCAGCGCCATCCCTGAACGTAGCGCAATATCGCTCCCAGCGTAAATTGGCGACGAAACCCACTCGTCCAGGTGGATCAGGTGGCCCGGGTTCAGCCCAACCCCATAGAACGGGTCGCTCAACCTGCTGTGGACAACGTCGAACAGCTCCCCTCCGGTGACGCCGATCCCGACTGTTTCGTACCAGGCCGCGACCGCCGCGAAGTACGGTTCCACGAGGCGGCTCACGTAGTCGCGCGCTCCCGCGGGCAGTTGCCCTGCCTCTTCAACCAGGAACCCCGCGCGCGCAGTATTGCCGCCCCACACTCCGTAGGCACAAAAGATCGGGTCGCCAACCTGGAGCCGGTATGCCGATGGGCTGGGGATGAACGCTGCTGTGCGTGGGCCAGCCACAAGGATTGGGTGGCACGAAAGGGGCAGCCCGTTCATGCCTAGCAGCGGCGCCAGCTCCAGCTCGGTCCTGCCGGGCTGGACCCCAGCGATCACATTGCGCACCCCCTGCGAGCTCCAGGTTGCCGCAAACTCGAACCGCGCGAGCTGCTCCACCTCGTTCACAACTCGTAATCCATTCGCCGGGTCTATGAACAGGCGGTTGGCGTTCCGCAGGCGGCAGCCGATTTGACGGAGTACATCGACAATGAACGCCGGCAGTTCCAGCCACTCGTCCGGCTCGTCGGTCTCCTCACGCACAAAATACTTCCAACCCACTAACCCAACGGATAGACCCGCCCTCAGTCCTGCGTCGGTCAACAACTCGCGCAGCGTGGCGCTGGACGAGCGCGGCTGCCCAGGCAGACTGAACGTCTGGTACAGGACCCGCTCCAACTGCACAGGACTCACCGCTGAGTACGCCATGCCTTCGTTACCGACCAGCAGGCTCGGCTGGCGGCCGGGCGCCAGCACCAGAAGCGCCTCTTCGAAACGCGGGTCATAGCCGGTCAGGTAGGCCAGGTTTGCAAAATGCTCGCGATCGGCGTAGACCACGAGCGCATCGAACCCATGCTCTTCGGCACGGGCACGAGCGCGCTCGATGCGTGCCTCGTACAGCTCCACCGGCAGGTGCGGCTCGCTTACCGGCGTCCCAAAGTCCGGCAACTCCAGTTCTGCTAGCTCCGCCTTGCGACCGCCCATCGCCACTTACTCCTGTCGCAAACCCGCCAGCCAACTCGGCAGCACATCCTCAGCAATGACACGGTTGAGCACGCGCAATTCGGCCAACCGCAGCGCGCTTCCGGCAGCCAGCTCCTCGATGGCAACCTCAGCCTGCTCAGCCAGCCTCGCGTCGGCCTCCAGTTGTGCCACTGCCCGGTCACGCCAGGCGCGCACTTCTTCGTGGCTCAATGGTTCAGCGCCCGGCGGGTCGTATGCGCCGGATGTCCATTGGCGGACAACCAGCTCCCCCAAGGGACTGAGGGTCCAGCGAAAGCCGCTCCCATCGCGCACCAGCAACCCACGGTTGGCCAGATCATGCACATGCTTCAGGAGCACCGCTGTTTCCAGCGGATGGCCAGCGAACTGTTGATGCAGGATCCCGGTTGCCTGCGTCAACGCATTGTCGTCAAGGGCCGTCCCGGCTTGTACCACGGCGATCAATACCGCCACCCGCGCCGGATCGCCAGCAACATAGCTTGTGCTTTCAACCCACGAAGCCATCGGACCTCCCACACGCTTGTGTACGCTGCCGGCCACGCGGCACGGGCCGGTCACTCATCAGAACCCAGGCGTGGAATCGCGAATGCAAACAGCGCACCGCCACCCTCCGGCGCCTCCGCCCAAATGCGGCCACCGTTCGCCTCAACCAAGTGCTTTGCAAGATACAACCCCAGCCCCATGCCAGGCACATTGCTGGCGCGCGCGCGTTCACTGCGTCGGAACCGCTCGAACAGCAACGGGATCTCCGCCGCGTCGAACCCAGGGCCGTAATCACGGACGCTGATGACGACACATCACCGCGTTATCCAACAGGTTGCGCAGCACCTGATCGAGCGTGCCGGGGTCGGCATCGACGATGAGATCCGGCTCGAGGTCAACGTGGATCCGCCTGGCTCCGGCAGTTGGCTGCGTCTCAGATACAGCCCGCTGGATCACTAACGGCAGATAGACTGGCTCGGTGAGCAACGTCAGCCGCCCAGCGCGGATGTTCGAGAGCTGGACCATATTGTCGATCAGGTCACCGAGCCGGCGACTTTCGCGGGCAATGTCGCCGACGAGATCGCGCTTCACCTCTTCGTCGAGTCGCTCCCATTCGCGGTCGAGCAACATGCCACCGCCCTGAATGGCGGTGAGCGGTGTACGCAACTCGTGCGACACGAGCGAGAGGAAATCATCCTTCAGGTGCTCAGCGTCCTTGATGCGCGTGATGTCCTGAAAGGCAGCGGTTGCCGCGGTAACCTTGCCGCTTGGGTCCCGCAGTGGGCTGGCATTCACCAGCACAGTCACCGAGCTTCCGTCCGCTCGTTGCAAGCGGATTTCGCTGTGGACGATTTCTTCTCCGTAACAGAGCGCCCGGTAAAGCGGCAGTTCCTCCAACGTCAACGTGGAACCGTCCGGCCGATAGCGCGGATTACGCGCGAACCACTCGGCTACGCCGATCGGCGTTTGGACCTCCCATCCAAGCACTTCCGAGACACGGCGGTTCGCCAAGGTAATCGTCGGTGGTTGTGCTTCGGCGATCAGGATCGCTTCCGGGAACTCATCAACGATGGCCTTCAGGCGGCGTTGCTGGTCGGCCAGTTCGCGATAGAGACGGGCGTTCTCGATGGCGACCGCGGCATGGCGCGCAATCAGCTCGATCAACCGCTCGTCCGCTTCGGTGAACTCCTTGCCGACCCGCTTCTCAGTCAGATACAGGTTCCCCAGCACCCGCCCACGAGCCACGATCGGCACCCCGAGAAAACTCGCCATCGTTGGGTGACCGGGAGGGAACCCAGCCGCTGCAGGGTGCTGGCGCAAGTCAGCGAGCCGAATCGACTTCGGCTCGCGTAGCAACAACCCAAGGATGCCTCGTCCGCGCGGGCGCTCACCAATACGTTGTTCCTGCTCTTCCGTCAGGCCAGATGTGATGAACTGGACCAGGTCGCCGGTGGCATCCGGCACGCCCAGCGCGGCGTAGCGCGCCCCGGCTAGCTCTCGCGCGAGATCAACGATGCGTCGCAGGACAGTATCAAGAGCCAATTCCCCAGTGACCGCCAAAACCGAGCTGCTGACCACTTCCAGCCGGTTCGCCAGCTCGAGCCGCTGCCATCGGTCATCGATCGTCGCGCGCAACGCCGGCCCAGCGGCTTCCAGAACTGCACGCACCCGCATGGCCTGCGCATCGGTCAGCACAGGCAGTTCGCCATGCACGATATCGTCTGGTAAGCGGTACGGCCCAGCCACAACAATCGCATCAGCCTGGCGATGACAACGGCAGGCAATGAACCGAGCGCCGTTTACACGTACTTCGTCAACCACACCAGTGGCGCTGTGCAACCGTTGCCGAATTGCACGTTGCTGCTGCTGTGGGAGTGCTGCGACCCAGTCGACCGCCACCCCAAGCGCAATCTGCAACGCGCGGAGATAGTCCTTTGCGTACTCAGTTGCCACCTGCCCGCCCCTCATCTTTCTGCATCCGCGCTGGCGGCACGAGTAGTCACGACATTGTAACGCCGACGGACGCACCGACCGTGAGGCTGACACGAAACGCGCCATACGATGCGCCCGACGGCGCTACCTGTGCGATGCTGGAAGAGAGACATCGATGTATACGATCATTGTTCCTTTAGACGGCTCCGAGTTCGCAGAGCATGCCATTGGCCTGGGCCAGCTTCTGGCAGAAACACTCGGCGGGGTGTTGGAGCTTGTGACAGTGCTGGAGGAGCCGGTGCTGCTTGACCTGACCCCAGGTGTCGTGCTTCCGAATCGTCTGGCCGCCGAGCGCTATCTCAACTCCATCGCTGAGAAGCTGGAAACCACCGCAGAATGCCGCACGACCGTCCTGCGAGGCGTGCCGGTCGACGAAATCCTCAGCATCGCAGCCGCGCAGGAAGACACGATTATTGCCATGTCAACGCACGGACGCAGCGGCGTCGCGCGGTTCACGTTCGGCAGCGTCGCAGACAAGATCACCCGGGGCGCAAGTTGCCCAGTCGCACTCGTGCGGGGTACGGTCGACACCGTCTCCTGGAAAGTTCGCAAGGCGCTGGTGCCGCTCGACGGGTCGGAGTTCGGTGAATCAGCCATCCCCCTGGCACAAGCTCTTGCAGATGGCGACGGCGGCGAGATCCACCTGTTGCGGGTGGTACCAGCCTTCTGGAGCGCACCGTATGTCGCCTACGGCCCAGAAGCGATGTACCTGAACGCGGACCAGATCGCAGAGCTCACCGAAGAGGCGCAGCAGGAGGCACGCGCCTACCTGGAGGAGATGGCCACGGTCGCCCGGGCTGCCGGAGCGCGCGTCACGTGGGAAGTGCGGGTCGGTCGCGCGGCCGACGAAATCATCCGCGTAGCGGAAACGGTTGAGCCGGATATCATCGTGCTGTCATCGCATGGCAGGGGTGGGTTCCGGCGCTGGGCGCTCGGCAGTGTCGCCGATGAGGTGCTGCACCGCAGCACGACCCCCATCCTGGTCGTACCGCCAAAGGCTGCGTCGCAGGTCGAGCTACGTTCCGTCAAGACCCACGCAGCCGGTCAGCATGGCTAGATGAACCGGCACACGGCCCATGCTGCAGTCTATCCCCCAGCGGCGTGTTGGTGACTGGCAATCGTCGCGATGAGCACTTCGTCCATAAAGTGCGTGAGTTCCGAGGTGATCCTGGCGGCTCGCCGGGTACTGACGTTCTCATCTTCGATGTAGCGCGTGACTGCCTGAATAACCGGCGTGCGGAAGAAGAGGAATGCCTCCAGCGCATCCGCGGTCGAAAGGCCAACCCGTGCAGAGGCCTGACCGTAGCGCCGGCCAATCTCCCGGCTTTCGGCGAGGATCTCCTCACGCTCTCCCCGTCCACTGATATAACGGATCGTGAGGTCTACCATCCGCCGACCAAGGGGGCGCAGCTCATCCAGGCTCTGGGCATCATACGCCCGATACCAGGGCCGGGCGTGCGCCTGGTTGAGGTAGTCATGCTCGTACCCGGACATCGACATCGACGTGAGCACCTGGCGGCTCATCCGGCGGCGTGGACGTTGCTCGCCACGCATGATCGCCTTCAAATCATCCTCGGCATAGCGACGATGGCCGCCAGGCGTGCGATACACTGGGATCTTGCCGTTGTCGCTCCAACGGCGCAACGTGGACTGGTCGACCCCAAGGAGCTTGCAGGCGGCTTCAATCGAGAGCCAGCGCCCTGCGGGGTCACCCCCCACGGGGGCGGATGTCTGTAGCCTGGGTCCCGGTTTCGCGCGGGAGCGCGTGCCGCCAGTGGGCGTCACTGCATCGCGGGTAGGCTCGGATGCGCTTCCGGTCAGTTCCGGCGCGTACGGCATGAGCATGGGCTGCTCCAGATCGTTGCGAGGCTGTCGCCGCCGAGTACCCCCCGGCCGGCAGCGACCGGCGCATTGTCGCCGCACTGCGGACGCTTGTCAACCACTGCTGGAATGATGCTAGGATCACGTCGTCGAGGCGCCCGTAGGGAGAGCGATGCACGATGGCAGATCACCCACCACTGCGCGCGTTGCAGCAGACGGTCGAATCCTTCGCCCAGACACACTGGGGAGGCGACTACTGGCCAGCACTGGCCAACCTCGCGCGCCTGACCGAAGAGGTCGGCGAAATCGCCCGTGCGATCAACCAGCTTCACGGCCCCAAACGCATCAAGCCGGATGAAGCGAGGCTCGACCTTGCCGCCGAGCTTAGCGATGCACTATTCGTCCTGCTCTGCCTGGCCAACAGCAACCACAGCGACCTGCAAACCGCTTTTGACGCCATGCTGGAGCGCTACACGCAACGCGAAGGCTGACCACCCACCGGCTCAGGCGAACAGCGCCTCGCGAATGACGTTGACCTGGTTGCGCAAGGATGCATCAGATTCTAGCTGCTTTTCGATCTTGTCGATGCCATGCATTACCGTCGAGTGGTCACGACCACCGAGGAACGCACCAATCTCCACGAGGGACGAACCTGTTTCCTCGCGCAAGATATACATCGCGACCTGGCGTGGCAGCACAATATCCTTGCCGCGGCCACGGCCACGCAGCTCACTCAGCGACACCCTGAAGTGCTTCGTCACTTCCCCCAGGACACGTTCAGGCGTGATCTGTGCACGCCGCGCCTCCAGCGCGGCGTCGTTCAACGCTTGTGTCGCGATCTCCATCCGGATCGGGGCATTGTAGAGCTGTGCCATCGCAATGATCTTGTTCAGCGCGCCTTCCAGCTCCCGGATATTGCTCTGCACCTTGCGAGCGACGTACTCAAGGACATCGTTCGGCACATGGACACCGAGCGACATCCCTTTGCGGCTGAGGATCGCCGTGCGCGTCTCGAAATCGGGCGCCTGGACATCGACGATCAACCCACCCTCAAACCGCGAACGTAGGCGATCCTCCAGGGTTGGAATTGCCTTGGGCGGCTTGTCGGATGACACAATGATCTGCCGGGCCGACTGGTACAGGTCGTTGAACGTGTGGAAGAACTCCTCCTGGGTCGCTTCTTTCCCGGCGATGAATTGCACGTCGTCGATCATCAGGATATCGGCCGAGCGATAGCGGTCACGAAACTCATCCGTCTTCTGGCTCATGATCGACTTGATCAGGTCGTTCGTGAACTTCTCGGACGAGACGTAGAGGATCTGGGTATCCGGCCGCAGCGCGATCGCGCGGTGGCCAACGGCGTGCATCAGGTGTGTCTTGCCCAGCCCGACGCCGCCGTAGATGAACAACGGGTTGAACGCCTGCGCCGGTTTGTCGGCCACCGCCATCGCAGCCGCGTGGGCCAGGCGATTGGACGGCCCGACGACGAACGTCTCGAACGTGTAGCCAGTATTGAGCCCATGGCGTGCGGCCGGTGCGAGCGCCATCTGCTGCGCGGGGAGTCGCGGAACTTCGGAGGCCGGCGCCGTGCTCACCGGCGTTTCCGCCTGTGGGCGCGCTCGGGCCGCACGCGCTGCTTCGTGCCTACCACTGTTCGCAACAACGTACTCTATCGTCACCGTGCGGTTGACGATCGTCGATAACGCGGCGGCAATCTCCCGGTCGAACTTGCTGCGCAGCTGTTCGGCCGCGAAGGTGTTCGGCACAGCCACGGTCGCCAAACCGTCCCTGAAGCCGATCAGCGTGGTCGAACGGATCCACGTCTCAAAGTTCGCACGCGACACGCGCGCTTGCAGGTCGCTCAGTGTTGCCTGCCAGACCTGCTGGTAGCGCGCATCCGGTTCCACGCGGGCTGCTTGTTGCTCGATTGCCATCGTCCAGTCTGTTCGGGAATCTGCTCCTGCGCGAACCGGTCAGGTCTATCAGACGTCTTCACTGCCCGACAAGCCGCGCATGGTGTACGTACACAACGCTAGTCTAGCATCGTGCCGAATGCGCGCGCAAGCGTGGCGCGACGGCATTGGGTGACACACAAACACAGACCGAGCCTTGCGGCTCGGCCTGCGCGGGAAGGGGAGGGGGTGGAGCGTGGGACGCTCCACGGGTGTCCGGAGAGATGATCGGATGCGGTGGGTCTCTCCTTACCTGCATATACGTCATGCAGCGCGGTTTGGTTGCATGCGTGTGACCCAAGTTCTGCCGCTTGCCTGGGGATTCCGTGTAGGGTAGGGTTAGGCGCTGTACCGCCTCTGCCTTCGTCGCGCACGTTCTCACAGTGTGAAACGCCGCAGGGAAGGTTCACCCCGTAGGTCGCTACACATTCTGCTCGGTGAGCCGGTCGGTCGGTTGAGGACCGCACCCCGTTCCGGCTTCGGCAGACAGGGAGGGGGATGCCCATGCAACGGCGCACGGGCAATGGCCGGGTAAATCGGCCAAAGGTATGTTTCGTCGGCAGCTACGTTCCACGCGCGTGTGGGATCGCGACGTTCACGAGCGATCTCAGGGCAGCAGTTGCCAACACCGGCGCCGCGTCGTCCGTCGTCGCGCTAACCAATACCGACACTGGGTATGACTATCCGGCAGAGGTCGCTTTAGAAATTCGACAGCATCAGCTCGCCGATTACCGGCTCGCCGCTGAGTACATCAATGACTCGGACAATGACATCGTTTGCTTGCAACATGAGTTCGGGATCTTCGGCGGCAGGGAGGGGCGCTACATTCTCGACCTGCTCAAACGTCTTCGCAAGCCGATTGTCACGACCCTGCACACCGTCTTGCCAGAACCTACACCAGCCTACCGCGAAGCGCTGATTGGCGTTGCTTCTCGCTCCGACCATCTCGTCGTGCTCAACAGCCGTGCGATCCCGATTCTGACTGATGTCTATGGCATCGACCCCTGCAAGATCAGCATGATCCATCACGGCGTTCCAGACGTGCCGTTCATCGACCCTGAGTACTTCAAGGATGAGTTCGGTGTCACAGGCCGGACGGTTCTGCTCACATTCGGCCTGCTCAACCGCAATAAGGGGATCGAACAGGTCCTCGATGCGCTACCCTGTGTCGCGCAGGCGCATCCAGATGTCGTCTATCTGGTGCTTGGCGCAACCCACCCGGAGGTCAAGCGACACGATGGGGAGGAATATCGCTACTATCTTGAGCAGTTGGTGCGTGAGCGTGGTATAGGACGCCATGTCCAGTTCCACGACTACTTCGTGTCACTCGATCAGCTGTGCCGGTATATCGGCGCAAGCGACATCTATATCACCCCCTACCGAGCGCGCGACCAAATCGTCAGCGGCACGCTTGCCTACGCGGTTGGGATGGGCAAAGCAGTCGTGTCTACCCCATATCTATACGCGCTCGAACTCTTGAGCGATGACAGGGGCCGGCTCGTCCCCTTTGACGATCGCGCCGCAATGGAGGAAGCGCTGATTGGCCTGATTGAAGCGCGCGCCGAGCGCCACCGCATGCGCAAGCGGGCGTACGCGCTTGGACGCGACATGACCTGGCCAGTCGTCGGCGAAGCCTATGTCAAGCTCTTTGAATCAGTTGTTTCAGGAGCGCATCACCAGCCGGCGAGAATTGCTGCATCGAGAGGTCGGCAATCGTACGTCGTGCCGGATGCGCGGCTGGATCATTTGATCGCGCTCACCGACTGCACCGGCATCATCCAGCATGCCGCGTGGGAGTTGCCGGACCGACGCTTCGGATACTCAACCGACGACCAGGCGCGGGCGCTGGTCGTCACGTTGATGCATTATCAGCAGCACCGCGATGATGCTGTCCTCCCACTGGCAGCTCGCTACTTGAGCTTCCTCCAGCACGCGCAGCTCCCGAACGGAGCGTTCCATAACTTCATGGACTACAGGCGCCGATTCACGGACGAGTGTGGCAGCGAAGACACCCTCGGCCGAGCGATTTGGGGGCTAGGAACCGCTGTTGCCCTCGCACCGAGTGAAGGTATGCGCGCTGTCGCTCGGGGAGTGTTCGAACGGGCAACCGCATCGCTTGCAGTCACGTATCCACGCGCGATGGCGTATAGCATCTGTGGTCTGCACGCATTCCTGCAACGCTACGATGGGGCGGTTCAGGTCCGCCGGTTACTCATCGAACTGGCAGACCGGCTCACAGCGCTGTACGAATCACATGCCAGCACTGACTGGAGCTGGTTCGAGGATACATTGACTTACGCGAACGCGAAACTGCCTGAAGCGGTGCTACTGGCCTGGCATGTGACCGGGAACGACCGGTATCGAGACGTTGGACTCGAGGCGCTGGACTTCCTCATCGACGCGACCTGGCGCGACGGGATGTTCGATTTCATTGGCAACCGAGGATGGTGGCCGCGCGGGGGGAAGCGGTCGTCTGATGGCCAACAGCCAATCGAGGCGGGCTATACCGCTGCCGCGTGTGCACTTGCCTGGGAGTTAACAGGCGAGCCGCGCTACGTCGAGCTGGAACACGCGGCAGTCGAGTGGTTCCTCGGCCGCAACCGCTACAACGCCTGCCTCTATGATTACACCACCGGCGGTTGCCGCGATGGTCTCGATGCTGCTGGACCAAACGCCAACCAGGGAGCGGAGTCAGTTATCTGCTGCTTGCTGGGCTTGCTCACGCTGTCGTGTCAGCGCGAGCGACAAACCGCACCATCGTCGCTGGTTGCCGCTGGCCATCGATAGACGACCCTGCCGACATGAAAGGAACTCGCTCGAATGCCGCGTGGAGCAATCGCCGAGCTCTTCACCCGGAGCAGTGAGAACCCGATTCTGAAAGCTAGTGACTGGCCCTATCCAGCAAACACCGTGTTTAACCCTGGCGCGACGTTGCTACCCAATGGCGAAACGCTCCTGCTGGTTCGTGTCGAGGATCGGCGAGGCATTTCCCATCTGACAGCTGCGCGCAGCGCAGCTGGAATCAACAATTGGAGGATTGACCCGGAGCCGACACTGGCGCCGGACCCGGCGAACTATCCCGAGGAGATCTGGGGGATCGAAGACCCTCGCATAAC
>QEUZ01000178.1 GCA_003577355.1 Chloroflexota bacterium
TCCGGTCCACCCGGTGATGGCGCTGCAATCACGGCTGGTGCGCTGAAGGCCAGCATCCCGGTCAGGATGCTGACCGCCGCAAGCAGCCGGATCAATCGGTTGGGTCGCTTCAATCGACGCTCCTTCCGTCATCCCGCTATCCCCTGATTCGGCAGCTGTCAGTCCCCGCCCCGACGTACCGAATCGTGCAACGACCGCACACTGTGTCGGCCGGGCACAGCCTGCCGCCACTCGTTGTGCTGGCCGTCGTGTGATGCGAATTGTCCTACGCGGCTCTGCTGCAGCGCAATACCGATTGCGGCACAGCGACGTCACGATTCCCGTCAGAGTTACCCGGAGCCGACCGCACCATCGAGGAAACCCAGCGCGACCCTTGACACAATGCGAACATGTGTTCTATTCTCTGTCCACTCCCACTGAGCGCCAGAGCGCCGGGGATAGACAGTCCCAGACCGAGCCTCGGAAACGAGAGCCGGGAACTGTCGTCCTGGCATGTCGCCTGGTTGCGGGAGGTGCTGATGATGGTCGCTGAGGTGGTGCGGTATCGCAGTTCGCAGGCCGGCGCGTTCCTGACAATCGCGGTCGACCAGTTCCACGTCGATGTACACGTGCTCCCCACCGCGGAAGGGTACGCAATCCGGGTCGGCCAGCGGGAATCGCCGCCGTACCAGAGCGAGGCAGAGGCTGTCGTTGCGGCATGTCAGTATGCCGAACGCATGGTGCTGGGGGCCGGAGACCAGCGTAGCCTGACAGGCCTGTGAACGATGCAAAGCGAGCCAGCAGGCGACATTGCAAGCGTGCATCTGTCTAACTTGTCGCCAAATGCGCGGCGGAATTCACGCAGGGTTTACATCCTGCCACGATGATGGACGTAGCATCACCCTGAGCGCGTCGCATGCACCGATTCCGAGAGGGGGCCGCCACGATGCACCGCCGCAGCGCCATCGCCGTTCCGTTGGAACCACCGCACTTCTGGCTGAGCGCATTCTTCCCAGTGCGGGTACGCTGGTCGCGGCCTCGTCCGTTTTCGCCGGTTGGCCCAGCGGCACGGCGCCGGCGGGCAATCCGCCGGGCATTGCGCCGCTTCTAGAGCCGGCAACTGGGAACCAAAATGCGGTTTCCAGCGTTGTATTGATCTAGAACGGCATGTGCGTCGTAGTGTTCTGCACAGGCGAGTGAGCGCCGCGCGGCTACCCCACCCGAACGGCGTTCCGCCGAGACACTAATCGACAGCTCGCCTGCACTGCTGTCACTACCGATAGCATGCCGCTTCCCTCCTTCCCCTCCCTTCTTTGTAAGACCCCGGCCCGCTCTCGCCAAGCGGGACCGGGGTCTTACGCTAGCTAACGGACAACCGGCCGCAGTTGACAGGTGCTAAAACGGCGGAGCGCCGGATGCGCTTCGGAAACCGCTGTTGCCTGTTGCCTATTGCCCATCAACTACCCCAGATAGCGGCCGAACCAGTCGAGTGCGGCGTCGAGGTGGATGCGCTCGGCGTGGGCGCGGGCTGCCGGCACAATGCCGTGGCTGGCGTCTGCCACCCGTAGGAATTCGACGTTCTTGCCCAGTGCCTTGAGCTGCACGTAGAACTCCTCGCTCTGGCTGATCGGGCAGCGCAGGTCGTTCTCACGATGGGTCAGCAACAGTGGGGTCACGACATCTTTGGCATAGGTCACTGGCGAGTGGAACGCGTACTTCTCGCGGTCCTCCCAGGGCATCACGCCGCCCAGCTCAAACGGCGCAAAGTAGTGGCCGATGTCGCTGGTACCGAAGAAGGAATAGAGGTTGGTGACCGGCACGTCAGAGACGATCGCCGCAAAGCGGTCGGTGTGGCCGGCGATCCAGCTCGTCATGTAGCCGCCGTAGGAACCACCCCAGGCGCCCAGTCGGGCCGGGTCGACATGGCCGCGCGCCACGATGTGGTCGACCGCCGCCAGCAGGTCCTTGTAATCGCCACCGCCCCAGTCTCCGATGCACAGCTTGGCGAACTCCTCGCCGTAGCCCTGACTGCCGCGCGGGTTGGTGTAGAGCACAAAGTACCCTGCTCCGGAAAGGGCCTGGAACGAGTGGTAGTAGGCTTCGCCATAGGCGCCGTGTGGCCCGCCGTGGATGTGCAGCACCAGCGGGTACTGCTTGCCGTCGTTGGGGTCGAACCCAGCCGGTGGGACCAGCCAGCCCTCGATCTCCAGCCCATCGAAGCTGGTGAAGGTGAAGTTCTCAACCGGGCTGGGGGTAGCGACGCTGAACAGCTCACCGTTGACATCGGTCAGCTTGCGTGGCGTGCCATCGCCGGCCAGGTCGAGCGCCCACAGCTCCGCCAGCTCGCTGGGTGAGGTCTGGGCGTAGACGATCTTGTCGCCGGAGACGACGAACCCGGCCACACAATGCCGCCCGCTGGTCAGCGCCTGCACTTCGCCGCCGCTTGCAGCAACCTTGTGCAGTTGCACCTGGCCACCGATGGTTGCGACGAAGTAAAGGGTCTGTCCGTCGGCGCTCCATTGCGCCCCCGGCCAGGAAATGCCACGCGACGGCGAGCCGGAAACTGCACGGGCACAGAGGTGTGGGAAACCGGCAGTCGCTTCCTGCAGGTTGCTGCCATCGGCGCGGACCGTCCAGATCTTGTAATTGGCCCCCCACCAGATGTCGTTCGGCTCGGTGTGGTGGGCGAAGGCAAGGGTCGAGGAATCCGGCGACCAGGTGGGGCGGAAGGACGGGCCACGGCCATTGGTCAGGTTACGCTGCTCGCCGGTGGCGATGTCCAGCACCCAGACATCGTTGAACGGCGCCGAACCATGTTCGGAAGGTCGGGTGCGGGTGAAGGCGAGCATCGTGCCGTCTGGGCTGAAGGACATGCCGCCGTCGTCCTCGTCAACATCGGTCAACTGAGTCGTAGTGTCCCCCGGCTCGCTCAACCAGAGGTGCGTGCGCTCGCCCAGCAGCAGCCCGACGCCATCCCCTTTGTAGTGCAGCTTGGTCACCCGCAGGGTCGGCGGAGCAGCCGGTGCAACGGCGCCCGGGCCAGCCAGGGCAAACCCTTCGCCATCTGGCGCCCAGGCGAAGTCGCTGACGCCCCCCGGCAGGTTCGTCGCCTGCATCGCTTCACCACCGGCGACCGCCACCACGAACACCTGCTGTGGGTCATCGCCCCGCTTGGAGCGGAAGGCGAGCCTGCTGCCGTCTGGACTCCAACGTGGCGCTACTGCATGCTCGTCATCACGTGTGATCTGGCGTGGTTCGCCACCAGCGAATGGCACGACGTAGATCCTGCTGCGATAGCGCTTCTCCTCTCCCTCCGGCGTCTCGACAGCGTATGCCACCAGCGTGCCGTCCGGGCTGATCTGCGGGTCCTGCACGAACCGATAACGGTCCAGGTCGTCCGGCTGGATCGGCCGGCGACGCACACCACACCCCGACATGGGAACCTCCCCTCGCTACGTCGCGACGTCGGCCACGTCGCTCGGGTACTCTACCGCGGGTGGACCGGCGTCAAGCAACAGTTGACAGGGATTGATTAGCGGAACCTGTAGATGGTGAACTGGTGCAACGTGCCGGCAGCTTGTTGAATCCGGAGTAATTGGTCGTTGGCAAGCCGGCTCAGACAAGGACACAGATCATGACGCGTTACCTGATCTCGTTCGATGACGGAACCATGATCATCCCAGAGGAAGAACTGCCAGCCGTGTCTGACGCCGCGCATGCGGTTGTCCAACAGGCCAAAGATGCCGGGGTGTGGATCTTCGGCGGCGGCGTGCTCGCACAGCGCGCGAGCATCGTCGCCAGCGACGGAACCGTGACCGCTGGGCCATACCCGGAGACGAAGGCGGTAATCGGCGGGTTCTCAATCATCGACGTGGACTCTCACGCGCAGGCGCTGGAGTGGGCAGCAAAGATCGCCGCGGCGTGCCGCTGCCCACAGGAGGTTCGTGAGATCGGGGCCGACCCGGACGTCTAGCCCAACCGCTCATTCCCGCCACCTCCGTTGACCGGCGAGGTGAGATTGCGCCAGCGAGCCCGACCTGAGCAGCCGCGTGGAACAGGGGCTGCGTGATTGACATGCGGCGGGTGTCCCCAGAGCATTCGCCATGACGCGCTGACGACGTTCATAATGTGACATCGAACCGACGACACCCTGGCGCCCACGAGATGCAAGCAGAAAGCTGTCAACCACATGAACGTCGTTGAACTGACACAGGCACTGGTACGCGCGCCCAGCCACGCCGGAGCCGGCGAGGCCGCGGCAGCGGAAGTCGCCCGCGCGGCAATGCAGGCGCTGGGCTATTGGGATGTCGGCATCGACACAGCCGGCAACGTCACCGGGCGCATGCCGGGGCGAGGAGATGCGCCCGGCGTGGTGGTCTTCGACGGGCACCTCGACACCGTTGGGGTCGGCAACCCGGCCGCCTGGAGCAGCGACCCGTTCGACGCGGTGCAGCGTGGCGACCGCCTCTACGGGCGCGGCGTGGCCGACATGAAAGGCGCCATCGCCGCGATGATCCTGGGGGTCGCAGCACTGAGGGACGACCCCGCCGCCTGCGATGTCGTCGTCTCAGCCAGCATCGCCGAGGAACTCGTTGAAGGGGTGGCGTTCGGCTATGTGCTGGACCGCTACCCGGCCAAGGCGGTCGTCATCGGCGAAGCGACCCACCTGATGCTGGCGCGCGCCCAACGCGGACGCGCCGAGGTGCTGGTGGAAACGTTCGGACTGCCGGCACACTCCTCAACCCCGCACCTGGGGGTGAACGCGGTGAAGGCGATGGCGCCGCTGATCAGCCTGCTCTCTGGCCTGCCGATGCCGAGCGACCCGCTCCTCGGGCCGGCGGTGCTTGAAGTCACCGACATCATGTCGCACCCCTACCCCGGCCTCTCGGTCGTGCCGGAGCGCTGCCGGGCGACCTTCGACCGGCGCTTGCTGGTTGGCGAGGAAGCGGACGACGTGCTGGAGGAAGTGCGCGGCATCATCGGCGCGTTGACGGCCGATGACCCGACGCTGCGCGCCGAGGTGAGCATCGCCCTCGACCACTTCACGTCGTACACCGGCTACGAGATCATCGCGCCCAACTTCGCCCCCGCCTGGCGCATGGACGACGACGCGCCGATTGTCCTGGCGGCTGAGCGTGGCCTGCAGCGGGCAGGGCTGACGCCGATACGCAGTCACTACGCCTTGTGCACCAACGGCAGCGAATCAGCCGGCCGGCGCGGCATCCCCACCATCGGCTTCGGCCCCGGCGAAGAAACCGAAGCCCACCGCATCGACGAATCCGTCTCGATCGCTCACCTTGCAGCCGCCGTCACCGGCTACGAGATGCTGGCACGGGAGCTTTCAGCATTGAATGGTGAGCCGTGAGCGGTTGGCGCGAATAGCGGATTACACCATTGGCAAGCGATGCAGAGCGGATGGGGAACGTTCGTCGTGGCTCCCACTCAGCACCCAATTGCGCATGGCTCAGAGCTGACAGCTTGCCGCTCATCGCTCAGAAGCGCCAGCGGGTCGCGCCGTGAGGCTCGGTGGTAGCGTTCCCGAAGGCGGTGTGGAAGGTGAAGCGGTAGAGATGCCAGGGGGGCGGACCAGCGCTTGGCGCGGCGTAGGGGGCAGTGAACCCGTCACCCTCGACCTGCACCGGCCAGTTGCCTTCCCGGCAGCGCGCCGCCAGCCGCTCCAACGTCGGCGCATCGGTCACTTTCACCGCCTCGCCCTCGAAGACGATGTCGATGGTCGCCAGCCTGGCAGAGATCGTGCATGCCGGGTTCGCGGCCAAGTTGCGCGACTTGCGCGTCCCCGGCCCGCTCGTGAAGTAGATATCGCCATCGACCCAGAGGGAGCCGATCACAGCGGCATGTGGCCGGCCATCTGGCCGCACTGTGCCGAGAAAGGTCGCCGGCAAAAAGATCACCGCCGCACAGAGATCGCGCGGTCGGCTCCACGGCAGCGCCTCATGCCCGTAGATATCGAGGTTTGTAGTTTCAATTGGATCTCGGTCGGCCACGAGGATGCCTCTCACGTAACAGTTGAGTGAAGTAACCTGACAGGCGCCAGCCAGGGGCATAAACACTGTGCCTGGGAGTAGGCGCCGGACAGGAAACGCAGCCCGCGCCCACTCTCCCACCACTGGTCACTGGTCACTCGTCACTGGTCACTCGTCACTGGTCACTCGCCTAGAACTTGTTCCACAGGTACTGGTTGGTCACCTCGTGGTGGAACTGGATCTCAGCGGGCTTGATGAACGAGCCGAGCAGGCGCGGGCAGCGGTCGGCGGAGGCCTGCTTCAGGTCGGCGAAGCGGTCGCGCACTTCCGTGCCGAGCAACGCGCTGGTGTAGTCGCTCTCTCTGAAATGCCGGATGGCGTCGTAAATGTTGTCCGGCAGGATCCGGCCACCGCCGCGCATGCCCTCGACCAGCGGCCCTTCCATACCGGTCCGCATCAGGGCGTAGATCGCCATGTACGGGTTGGCGTCCGGGCCGATCGAGCGTACCTCCACCCGGGCCGAGCGCCGGTTGCCGATCGGGATGCGCACCATCGAGCCGCGGTCGATCGGCGAGGCCTTGATCTCGTTCGGCGCTTCGAAGTGCGGGTCCAAGCGGCGATACCCGTTGACGCTGGGGTTCAGGATCAGGCAGAGGTCCAGGCCGCTCGTCAGGATGCGATCGACGAACTGCCAGGCAAAGTCGGACAGCCCCTCTTCACCGTCGGCAGCGTAGAAGAGGTTGGTATCTCCCCGGCCAATCGAGATGTTGGTATGCATGCCACTGCCGTTGATGCCGGTGACTGGCTTCGGCAGGAAGCTCGCCGTCAGGTTCAGCCGGTTCGCCACCTGGCGGCAGATCAGCTTGTAGAGCATCACCTGGTCGGCGGCGATCGTCGCCTCGGTGTAGGAGTAGTTCATCTCGAACTGCGATGGCGCGACCTCCGGGTGGTCCTTCTCATTCTGGAAGCCCATCGCGCGCTGCACCTCGGCCGAGGTGTCGATGAACGTGCGCAACGGGTCGCCCGGCAGGGAGTGATAGTACCCACTGGTGCTGATGAACTCGAATGCACCGGTCTCGGCATAGGCTTGTTCAGCATGGCTGCCTTTGAAGACGATGCCCTCAACCTCGTTCGAGGCATAGAAGGTGAGGCCGTCTTCGGCGAACTTGGCGTTGGCATACGCCTTCAGCTTGGCACGCATATCGGCGCGGTAGGGAGTGCCGTCGCGCTCCTGCACCTCGCCAAACACGAGCACCTTGCCCGGCCCGAAGATGTCGGAGGGCATCCAGTAGAACGCGGGCCAGTCGATCCCCAGCCGCAGGTCGGATTCCTGCTGGGCCGAGAAGCCGCGCACCGAGGAACCATCGAACGTGAGGTTATCGGACGACTTCAGGAGGAACTTCTTGTCGTAGTCGAGCATGTGCAGCCGGCCTTCGAGGTCGGTGAAGCAGACGGTAACCGCCTTGATGCGCTTCTCCCCCTCCAGGTAGGCCAGCCGCGCCTCTTTGACCGCCTCAGGGTCCTTGCGGGTCGCGCGGTCGGCCTTCGATTGCAGGTTCAGCTCTTCCAGCTCGTCGTACGGGATCTCCAGAAAGTCGCGCAAGTTTGAACCGCCGCTCACCTGAACTCCTTGCCATCAACCGCTGCCAAGCGCGAGAGGCCCGTCCACCATCCCGCCCCAGTCCGCGCTTCCACATGTACGCAGACTGCGTGGTAGATTGTCCGCCATCGTACCGGCACAGTGTACGTGCGATACGACGGGATACTGCGCCTGCACATTGTGCCACGCGCACAAACATAGCAAGTGGATGCAACCGCTGGCGCAGCGAAGCGTGGTCATTCTGTCACAAGATTCGTTCGGCGCGGTCTACGCGGCCTGTGCAAACAACCGCCGGCAGCCGGACGAACGTGCACACCCAAGGCAGCGCGACACAGGAGGGTAGCCCCATGACAACCACACTGGTACGCGCGCGCTGGGTCATCGCCAGCGACGGCGCCAACCACCATATCCTGCAGGATGGCGAAGTTGCCTTCCGTGATGAGCGCATCATCTTCACCGGCCACAACTACACCGGGCCGGTCGACCGGCTCATCGACGCCGGTAACGCCGTCGTCGGGCCCGGGTTCATCGACCTTGACGCACTGTTTGACCTGGATTCGACCGTGCTGGGTTTCGACAACCACCCCGGTTGGAAGAAGGCGCGGGTTTGGGCAAGCGATTATGTCGCGCATGGCCCGCGCGATGTCTACACTGAGGCCGAAGAAGACTTCCAGCACGAGTACGCCATGGCCCACCTGCTGCTCAACGGCATCACCACCGCCTTGCCGATCCGCTCGATCCTCTATCGCGCCTGGGCGGAAACCTACGACGAGAACGCCCGCGCGGCGGAAGCGGCGGCGCGCCTGGGCATCCGCATGTACCTCGGCCCCTCCTACCGCACCGGCTTGCCGATGGTCCATCCCGACGAACGCATCAGCATGCACTGGGACGAGCCACGCGGCCTGCAAGGGCTGGAGGATGCGGTCCGCTTCGTTGAGGACTTCGACGGCGCGCACAACGGGCTGGTGCGAGGGTTCCTGCAACCCGACCGTATCGAGGGCTGCACGACGACACTGCTCACCCGCACCGCCGAAGCAGCGGAACGCCTGAACTGCCCGGTGCGCTTGCAC
>QEUZ01000179.1 GCA_003577355.1 Chloroflexota bacterium
GAGATGCGTTTTTCCTCTACGCGGATGGCAAGACAGGCAAGGTTACGGCAGTCAACGGTTCAGGCATCGCGCCGCGTGCGTACTCTCGGGACTATTTCGTCTCTCGTGGGTACACCAAGATGCCGTTTTACGGCCCGCACTCGATCGGCATCCCCGGCGCGGTCGATGTCTATTTCATCGCGATCCAGCGCTTCTGCAGGCTCGCGGTGGACGACCTGTTTGCCAGCGCATTGCACTACGCCGAAAACGGCTTCCCACTCTCCGAGACCGGCTCGCGCACGATCGCTGCCTCGGCCGCCGAGCTGGCGAAGTTCCCGGAGTCGGCGGCGCTGTTGCTGCGCGATGGACGCGAGCTACCCGCTGGCGCGATCCTGGCGAACCCTGCGCTGGGGCGGTCGCTGCGCCAAATCGCCGAAGGTGGCCCGGAGGCGTTTTACACCGGCGACCTGGCGGCACGCATCGCCGACGCCGTGCGCTCGGCGGGCGGCGAGATGACCGCGGCCGACTTTTCGGGCCACACGAGCGACGTTGGGGAGCCGATCACAACCGACTACCGCGGCTGGACGGTCTATGAAACGCCGCTGCCAACCCAGGGACTGATCGTCCTTGAAGAGCTGAACATCCTGGAAAACGCTAACCTGGCAGCGCTCGGCCTGAACAGCGCGGAAGCAATCCACCTGATGGTCGAAGCGAAGAAGCGCGCCTTCGCAGATCGAATTGCCTACACCAAGGACCCACGCTTCGGGCCGTCGCCGGTTGCGACATTGCTCTCCAAGGCGTTCGCCGCCCAACGGTTTGCGACAATCGACCCACACCGCTCGGCCGACGAGGTTGCGCCTGGGGCGCTTCCGGAGATGGACGGCGACACGACCTACCTGTGTACTGCGGACGCGGACGGCAACATGGTGTCGTTCATCCACTCCCTCTCGGCGGGGTTTGGCAGCCAAATGGTTGCCGGTGACACCGGCATCATCCTCAACAACCGCGCCGGCCGCGGTTTCTCTCTGGACGAAGGCCACCCGAACGTGATCGAAGGTGGCAAGCGCACGATGCACACCCTCAACTGCTACGCGATTGGCCGCAATGGCCGGGTGGAATACGTTGGCGGCACTCCGGGGGGTGACCAGCAGCCGCAGTGGAACATGCAGGTCATCACGAACTTGCTGGATTTCGGGCTTGATGTCCAGGGTGCGGTGGAAGCTCCGCGCTGGAATGGCTTCCCCGGTAGCGACCCGATCAACCTGCCGAATCCATTCGACCTGCGTGTCGAATCGACCGTGGGCCAACGCACGCTTGAAGGATTACGGGCGCGTGGGCACGATGTCCGCGTGCTCGGCCCACTGGGCGCCGGTGGCGCTGCGTTCGTTATCCGCCGCGTTCCCGACAGTGGTGTGCTGGAAGGTGGCTCCGACCCCCGTTCCGAGGGCCTGGCGCTGGGGATCTAGAGGCGGTGCGAGGACCTACTATCGACGGAAGAACAGTTGCAGCTCAAGCGTGCCGTAGTCGTTGATTGCGAGCACGCGCATCGACGACGGTGGGTTGATGTCGTAATCGGCAAGCTGGATCTCCAGCGACCCAACGACGACGATGACGCCATTGGTGTACTGCAGGTCGAGCGGAACCTGGACGGAGTTGGTGACGCCATGCAGGGTGAGGTCGCCGGTGGCGACGACGTGGAGCGCCTGCCCCTCCAGTAGGGCGGCATCCAGCGACAGCGGTTGGGTCAGGACGAACGTCGCCGTCGGGTAGATGTTGGTCTCGATGCCCTGGCGCCCGAGCTGTCCGTCGCGCATCGAGTTGTCGCTCTTCAGCGTGGTGAGGTCCGCTTCAAAGCTGGCGGCGGTCACCGTCAGGTCGTCGACGCTGGCGGACCCGGTAATATCCGCTGTGCGGCCGACCGCCTCTGTCGTGCCGATGCCGGCCAGTTCTTCCCCGACACGGTAGCCAACAAACGTGTCCTGGCTGCCATCGACTGACCACGAACCAGAAAGTCCGACCCCGGTGGGGGACTCAACCTCGGCTGTTGCGGTTGCGTCGTCGGTCTGCGTCGTTGCGGCGGCGCTGCTGGTCTCTTCTACGCTGGTTGCTGTGGCGGCAGCGCTTGTGGCGTTGGGCGCTGCGGCCTGCGCGGCCGTCGCTGTTGCATCGGAGACAGACGAGACGGCGTGTTCCAGCGACACCGGAGGCGGCGCATCGTCGCGGAAGAACTGGTACCAGATTCCGATACCGACGAGGAAGATGAGAGCACCGGCAATTGTGGCAATGAGGATCGGTCGACCGCCCGCGTTCGAGCGGCCCAGCATACGAGTCTGGCGCAACTGGTGGGTCCTTTCAGCAGTTCGTCGTGCGGCTCCTCAATCGTATACGGCAGCCGCGAGCGGAGGGTGGGTAGCATCCGGCTCGGTGGCCGGTTCACGTTCCGGCAGGCGCGGTAGGACGACACGGACGGTCGTGCCTTGCCCCAGCGCGGTATCGAGCGTGACCTGACCATGGTGTGCGTCGACGATTGCCGCGACGATCGAGAGCCCAAGCCCTGCCCCGCCACGTGCGCGCGAGCGGGATGTATCGACGCGGTAGAAGCGGTCGAAGACCTGCTCGGCGTGCTCCTGTGAGATGCCCGGACCCCGGTCGGCAACGGTCAGGACGACGTCGTCGGCGTGGACCGTGATGTCAACGGAAACCGGCGTGCCAGGGTCGGTGTGGACGCGCGCGTTGGTCAGAAGGTTGTCGATGACCTGGCGTAGCCGGTCACTGTCGCCGAGGACACGCGCTTGCTCTGGGTGCGTAAAGGTGATGTTGCGTTGCGGATCGACGGCGCGCGCGTCCATCACCGCGAAGTCGACCAGGCGCACAAGATCGACCGGCTCCTCGCGCAGGGGACGCCCCTGGTCGAGACGCGCCAGCAACAGCAGGTCTTCGACCAAGCGGCCCATGCGGATGCCTTCGGCTTCGATGCGGCTCATGGCGCGCTCGACTGCTTCGGGACTATTCGCTGCGCCGGAGCGGTAGAGCTCGGCGTAGCCACGGATGGATGTCAGCGGGGTGCGCAGTTCGTGCGATGCGTCGGCCACGAACTGCCGCAGGCGGCGCTCCGATTCCTCCTTCTCGGCAAAGGATGACTCGATGCGCCCGAGCATCACATTCAATGCGTGGCCAAGCTGGCCGACTTCCGAGGCGGGGTCGGCGTAGCTCACGCGCTGGGTGAGGTCGCCGCCCGCGATGACGCCGGCAGTCGCTATCATGTCATCGACGGGTTGCAGCCCACGCCGGATCACGAACCAGGCGACTGCCGAAAGGATCGCCAGAACACCCAGGCTGGTCGCCGCAATGACGAGTTGCAGATTAGCGATCGTGCTATCGACCCCATCGAGCGGCGCGGCGGTGACGACGTAGGCGCCGCCGGGGGCATCGCGCACGAGCACACGATAGCGCAGGTTGCTGTCGCCGACCGAACCGGCGGTGAAGATCGCATCATTGCCGGATGCCCGGCGTGCGAGGTCCATGCCGCTGAGGTCTGGGAGCGGGTCGGGGTCGTCCGGAAAGCCAGACGGGTCCGCATCGAGCACCGTGCCGTCTGGCGCGAGGAACAGCGTCGCAGTGGACTGCTTCGAGCCGAAACCGGGCTTGTTCCGTTTGGGGCCGTCCCCGAAGTGACCAGCTTTCCCTGCTGAGGCGAGGACGGTAGCGTCAACGCGGTTGATCATTTGGGCACGGATCAGCGTCACCGTGGAAACGCCGGTCAACGCGAAGGCGATGGCGACGAGTGCCGTGATCGCGATGAGCAGCCGCGCCTTGATCGACATGCGGGCCTACGCCTCCTCGACGCGCAGCGAGTAGCCGAAACCGCGGACCGTTTGGATCAGCTTCGGCTCGCGGTCGTCGATCTTCTTTCTCAGGTAGCTAATATACGTTTCAACCACGCTGGCGTCGCCAGCGTAATCGTATTGCCAGACGTGGTCGAGGATCTGGTACTTCGAGAGCACACGGTCGGCGTTAAGGAGGAGATAGCGCAGCAGACGGAACTCGGTCGGCGAGAGGTGGACAATCTCACCGCCGCGCCAGACCCGCCGGCCATCTTCGTCCAGCTCCAGGTCGGCGTATTTCAGCCGGTTGACCGCCGAGCCAGTGCGTGCCGTCGTGCGTCGCATGACGGCACGCACTCGAGCGACCAGTTCCTCCAGGCTAAACGGTTTGGTGACGTAGTCGTCGCCCCCGTGGGTGAAACCGCGGATCTTGTCGTCGTGGTCGTCGCGCGCTGTGAGGAAGACAACTGGGGTGTGGTCGCCACTGGTGCGCAAGCGCCGCAGGACCTCGAAACCGTCGAAATCCGGTAGCATGACATCCAGGATGATCAGATGCGGCATAAACGTTGCCGCAGTGACGAGGGCAGCGTGCCCAGTGGCTGCTGTCTGGACCTCGTAGCCAACGAAACGCATGGCAGCAGCCAGTAGCTCGGTAATCGACGATTCGTCATCCACAACCAGGATCCGTTCCCGCTCCTGATTGCTGGGCAAGGCATCGTTCCAGGCTGGTGTATTCATGCGCTGTGCAATCGCCATTGTCCTCAACGCTCCCGTCCCATCCGGGGCTGCAACCGACCTAACTGGCCACGAGTGTAGACGCTCAACCTTAGCGTTTCCTGAGAGCTGGCTGCGAACGAGGAGATGCTTGCCCAGGGCGTGACGATGGTCGCGCCGCCACGGGGCAGTTGGGGTAGGGCCGGGCGGCGCAACCGTGACCTGATGTGTCTGTGGGGACAGACGTTTCGGTCGACTGTGTTGTGGCTTCTGGGCACTCCTCTCGTTCCATGATGCGACAGCCGTCCACCGTGGAGGTGGAGCGGGCCTTCACTGTGGCTCGCCCCTCCGGACACCCTCGGGAGATCGCCCACCCGCGCCTGGGCGAGCGACCCGGCAGCGACTGCCTGGGCCAAGCGCGGCGACTGCCTCAACGGCCGGGGCGGCGGTCACGCAGAGCGTGGCCCTTCGGAAACTGCTCCGCAACCTGAAGCGACAGTTGCCGCCATCTCCATCCACGCTCGGACAACGTGCTGCACACGTCCATTCCGTTGGGAGGGGCGATCCCCTCGCGGTGATGCGGCGGACGCCCGTGTACACGTTTGGTCCGCCTCGAAGACCAGAAAAGCACCGCGACCTGTGAATTGCATGAGAACGAGCTGAGCGCCGACTCGGAATCCGATGCGTCGAATGTGGCGACACTTGCAGTGCGCGGGACGAGATGACACGGGGGACGCGGAGCGGCACTTCTGGTTTGCAGCCAACGGAACGGGCCATGTGCTCGCGAATGCAACTGCCCGGCTGGCCGCAACGGTGGGGAGGGTACCGGCAGCCGTGCATCCCAGGTCAGTGTTGAGGCGTTTGCGTGGCGTCGGCCAGCACGCTATCCGGCGTGGTAGCGTGCCGCGAGGCGGGTCACCTCCATGCGCGCGGCATCGTTGAACCAGGGTGGGCTTGCCGCCGCGAGGTTCTCCTCGAGATGCTCAGGGTTCGAGGTGGCTGGGATTGCGACGGTGACGCGCTGGTCGCTGAGGACCCACTTGAGCAGGATTGCTGGCCAGGTGCGGACTCCGTACCGTTCAAACTGCATCAGTTCAGCGCTTGGTGGAGATGTGCGCGTCAGCGTTCCTTCACCGAACGGTTGCATGACGAGCACACCGATCCCACGCTCCTCAGCCAGTGGAAGGAGACGGTGCGTGCAGGCGGAATCGAGCGCGTTATATGGCGCCTGGATCGTGTCAATCTCGTACCTGCGCATGATGGCTTCCATTTCGCTGAACGCCGAGTGCTGGTAGTGGGTGATCCCCAGCGCGGCAATCGTGCCGGCTGCCCGCATGCGTTCGAGCACCGGCAAGTAGGTACGCCAGGCGACGAGGTTGTGCACCTGGTAGAGGTCGACACGGCCTTCAAAGTAATGCAGCGCGCGGTCGATTTGCCGTTGTCCTTCGGTTGGGTCGGGTGACCAGACCTTCGTAGCAACGAACGCGCGGTCGCGCCTGCCAGTGAGGCATGCGCCCAGTACCCGTTCAGATTCGCCGTACATTGGCGACGTGTCGAAGACACGCACGCCACGTGCCAGCGCCGAGTCGACCAGCTCCTTGCGCGCATGTTGTTCCGGTTTGCCACGGATATCGAATGTTCGCCACGTGCCCATGCCGAGGCACGGCAGCTCCAGTCCGGTGAGTCCGAGCGTGCGCTTCTCAATCATCATTGTGGCCTCGCGGGCGTCAGGTCAATCGTCATTCGCGGAAAGGAGTAGGTCGGCGAGCTCCGCCAGGTTGGAGATAGTGATGTCCGGTTCCAGCCCGAGGGCATCCATCGGTTGCCGCAGCCGGTCAACCCGGCAGACGGTGTAGCCGAAGGCCTTCGATCCGGCAACGTCGAACCCGTTGGAGCTGACGAAGAGCAGTTCATACACGCGACTGTGGAAGCGGTCCGGAGCGAGGGCATAGAGTGCGGCATCGGGCTTGAAGGTCTGGACGTGCTCGCTGGACAGGATGTCGACGAAGTACGTGTGCAAACCATTGGTGCGCACCAGGCGCTCGAGCATGCGGAGTGAGCCGTTGGAAAGGATTGCCATACGAACTCCGGCGGCCTGTAGGCGTTCCAGCGCCGGTTGGACGTCGGGGAAGGCGGGTAGGCTGTCCCATGCGTGCAGCAGCTCCCGGCGCTCGCGCGGGGCCAAATCGATGTGGAGGAACGTTGCGGCATAGTCCAGTGCGTCTGAGGTGATCTGCCCCCAGTCCGCGTAGCGGTCGATTGCGGTGCGCAAGAACGAATATTCGAGCTGCTTCGCCCGCCAAAGCGCCGCCAGGCGGGCGGGGTCTTCCGTCACGGCGATACAGGCGGTTTCAATTGCGGCGACGTCGAATAGCGTGCCGTAGGCATCGAAGACAATTCCACTGAAACCACCGACTAGCGACACGCTCATAGCGGGTCATGCTCCTCGCACACGGTTGCCCCAGTCCCTGTAGATCGGGTCGTTTTCCGCACAGCAATGCGAAAAACTGGCCGTTGGGGGTACTAGCCAGCCCCGAATTCTTATGATAATCTCGGACTCACGTCAACTGACACGCACGGTGGACGTGTCCGAGAACTCCTCGTCCGACCCCGAGGCGCATGGTTTCTCAGTTCGA
This sequence comes from Chloroflexota bacterium, assembly GCA_003577355.1. Lineage (GTDB taxonomy): Bacteria > Chloroflexota > Chloroflexia > Thermomicrobiales > CFX8 > CFX8. The sequence goes on from QEUZ01000179.1 coordinate 7,154, forward strand.
CGAGTGGCTTTTGTTGGCCGCCCACCGGGCGGCGTGCGCTAAGGGAGTGCACAGGGAATGGTCGAGTATTCGGACATGACACTGACGTGCCGCGATTGCGGAACGCAGTTCGTCTTTTCTGCCGGCGAGCAAGCCTTCTACGCTCAGAAAGGCTTTACGAACCGGCCCTCGCGCTGCCCCTCGTGCCGGCAAGCCTACAAGAGCAGGCGCGACGCAGGCGGGAACTACGCCTCTGGTGGAGGGGGCTACAGTTCGGCGCCGCGCGGCGACCGGCAGATGTACCCGGCGACCTGTGACGAGTGCGGCCGCGAGACGATGGTGCCGTTCATGCCGAGTGGCAACAAGCCGGTCTACTGCTCGGACTGTTTTGCCGCACGTAGGCAGGCTGCGTACCCGCGCTACTAACGCAGTCGGTACGGCGGAGGGATTTGCAAGAACTAGATACGGGGCCGGGCCACAACCCGGCCCCGTATCTGTGTGGAAACGCATCTACATTCCTCGCCCATCAACGGCAGTGACTTCCCCAGTTTCAACGTTGAAGATGTTGCGCTTCTGCCTGCCAAGGTCGACCCCCAGGACATGCAGCGAGTAGCTTGGGCTGTCGCCGACCGTTTCAATGCGATGGATATCATTCGGCGGCAACAGCGGGTAGAACGCGCCCCGTTCCAGAACTTCATCGGAGACGAGCCGCAACTCAGCATGCTGCGGGTCGCTGCCGTCGTCGATGCGTTCGTAGCGCCCGGTGCGTTGGCGCCCGCCGCAGACGCCGATCAACCCCCATGTCACGTGGTCGTGCACTGGGGTCGGCTTACCTGGCTCGAACTCGACAACGTAGATTTGCAGCGAGCCATCAGGAGCGCTGTGATAGAGAAAACGGTCGCGTCCGTTCTCACGGCTAGCGCGATACTTCTCATCGAATAAACCGTCGTCCCAGAGTACTCGTTCGACGAGCGGGCTGAGTGCAGCGACGACCGCCTCACGGTCGTCCGGGTGCTGTTCGAGCACTGCGCGGGCGTCGTCGATGAATTGGGTAATCGTGTAGTCGTTGGTCGGTGTCACGCCAGCTCCTCTCGACGATAGCGGTCGCTTTCCGCAGATGGAAACACGCCAGACCCCCCGCTGCAAGGAGGTGCGGGATGTCTGACGTGTTGAACTGCGACCCCAAGCGTGGCGTCAGGCGGCGCTAAGCCGGGCAGCCTCGCGCTCCAGGCGGTCGAACAAGCTGGCGACGGCAGCTTCCTGTGACTGGCCCGTACCGACGATGAGCCATGCAGGACGAGCAAAGGTTTCGTCGTCACTGCGAACGGTTCCAAGCGCGAACCACTCACCCGATGGCCGCGTGCCGGTTGTGTACTCCGCCAGTAACCCCTTCGTCCGGATGACCGGAATCCTGCGCTGCTCGGCGTCTTCCGTGGAGGTCGAAGTGACCAGATTTTCCACGACCCCTGCCCTATCCTTCCGGCATCC
>QEUZ01000180.1 GCA_003577355.1 Chloroflexota bacterium
GTGGCGCCGGAACGGCTCACTGGCAACGGCCCGCTCCTGCTGGCGAAGACCACCCGCTCCAGCTCGGGACGCAACCGCGCGAACACGACGGCGGCGCTGGCCAGCGTGGCGTGGCCGCACAGGTCCACTTCCAACGCTGGAGTAAACCAACGGATCTGGTAGTCGCAGCCGTCGGAGCCGGCTACCGGCACAAAGAAGGCCGTCTCCGCCTGGTTCATTTCGGCGGCGATTGCTTGCATCACCTCGTCGGGCAGCCAGGCATCCAGCGGGCACACCCCCGCTGGGTTGCCGCGAAACGGCGCAGCGGCAAACGCATCGACCAGATAGATGGGCACCTTCATTTCCAGCTCCTCAGCTGCGCAGCGCGATGTACCGGCCGCGCGCAGCATAGCCGCTCCGCTGCCGGCGTCGAGAGCCGTTGCACGGCCAATCGGTGTCCTCAGATGCCTGCAAGGTGGCTGTCCAATGCCAGGACCGCTTCCAGAGCGGGGTCACGGTTCGCGGCGAACGCTGTGAACGTCGGCGGGATGTAGAGCAGCGGCGGGGTCGCGCTGCGGTGGTCGGTGGGCCAAGAGGTTTGCCAGTAGAGGTCGGAGATATTGAGTGTCAGGCCGCTGTAGGGCAACCGGAACTCGCTCGTTTCACCGGCGAAGTTGGGGCAGGAGCCGCTCGGTTCACCGACGAAGGTCGCGTTGGTGTGCAGCTCCAGCATGGTGGTGAAGTTCTGGGCGGCGGAATAAGTGCGCCGGCCGATGATGACGAACAGCCCGCCACGCCGGTTCACCTGCGCGGCGCCGATCAGCCGGTGCAGAAACGGCAGGGTGAGGAAGGTGTTGCCGCCATTGTTCCAGCGCAAGTCGATCACCAGCTTATCGACCCGGTTGGCGGCGATGCAGGCAAACAGGCGCTCGGTGAACGCTGGGAACGGCTCCAGCGGCTCTTCGCGCACGCGGTTGAACTGGAAGTAGACGGCGCGCGCTTGCGGCAGATGCTCGAACCAGTAGTGCACCCACGGGTTGCGCAGGTAGAGCGGCGGCGGGAACGACAGCGTCTCCGGCAGGTACATCCAACTGGGCGGGGCCGGGAAGGCGTAGTACAGCCGGTGCGTTGGCTGGTCGAGGTCGGCTGCCAGCGCGACCGTTTCGGCGTTGCCATCGTCGGATGCGAGGGTGAGGCTTGCCCGGTCGGGCGCGTCCAGCAACCCCAGGGCGTGCAGCACCGGCGTTTCCCGCACGGCGAATGGGACCTGGTGCAACACCCACTGGTCGTTGTCGCGGCTGATCAGCGGCTCCAGCGCGGCCAACACGGCCTCGATCGGCTGGCCATCGAGCGCGACGACACGCTTGCCGAGTAGGCCGGCGTGTTCCCGCGCCGCTGCGATGATGTAGAGCCCTTCCGCGAAGAGATAGAACTGCACCGGTAGGGTCAGCAACAGGTCGGGGCGGGCAGGGTCGCGCCCGACGAGCGAGTGACCGTCGCCGACCAGCCGGATGAGCCGGCGCAGCTCCACGTAGATCTGGGCATCGGTCAGGTCTGGGATGGCGGCCATCAAGGCGCGGAGCGCGGCGTCGAAGCGCCCGGCGCGGATCAGCCGGTGTGGGTCCACCATGCGGCGCTTCACCTCGCGCTCGACCAGCGCCAGGTCGAAACGCCAGCCTTCTTCGCGAGTGACCCCGCTCAGGTCGGCGATGCCGAGGCGTTCACGCACCTCCGGTCTGACGTGGAGTGGAGCCAGCAGCGGATCCTCCCGGAGGGCAGCGATGTCGCGGTAGCCGCGGTCGAGGGTGCGGGCCAGCCAGGTCGCAGCCGTTTCGATATCTCCCAGGCGGATGTAGCAACAGGTGATGCGGTAGGCCAGGTCGAACGGAAAACCCTGGCCGTGGTCGGTTGCGCCGAAGTAGGCAGAGACGCCGAGGTCCAGCGCCCGCTGGTAGGCGGTTGCAGCGGCGCTGTCGTGCTGCAGGTGGAAGTGCGCGTCACCCAGCCGCCCCCAAAAGCGGCCATCGGTCGGGTTAGCGGCGATGACCTGTTCCCAGAGCTGCGCTGCGTCCTCCCACTGGCCTGCGTGCGTTGCGGCCTGGGCGCGCGCCAGCAGGCGCGGGAACGCGACGATGCCAGCGAGGTCTCCCACAGCGACGCTCCCTTCAATTGAAGCAACCGCGAGTATAGACGCGGCCGACTCCGTGGGGGATAACCCTACCGTGCAAAGCAGGGAGTGCCGCGTGTTGCTGCAGCGCGCCGTCGCATAGCATCGAGGCCAACACAGCGCACTAGGTGGTGCGCCAGCCACCCTGTTTGGAAGGACGACATCGATGTCCGCCTCAGTCCCCGCAGCAGTCCCGCAGCGCCGCGCAACGTTGCGCAACCCGTTGCGCCTGCTCTTCTCCGCCGAGCCCTGGCTTGCAGCGGTCTTCATGCTGCTCAGCTTCGCCCTGGGTATCTTCTGGTTCGTCGTGCTCGTCACACTCATCGCCACCGGCTTCGGCCTGTCGGTGACGTTCGTGGGTGTGCCGCTGCTGGTTGCCACCCTGTTCCTCTGGCCGCTTGGCGCGCGGGTGGAGCGGGCGCGAGTCAAAGCATTTCTAGGCCTGGAGATCCGCGACCCCTACCAGCCGTTGCCGGAAGGGCCGTGGTTCGGCCACCCAGCGCGCGAAGGCGAACCGGCCGTGCGTGGCCTGTGGTGGGACAAAATCCGCACCCGCTTCACCGACCGCTACGTCTGGCAGGACCTGATCTACCTCTTCCTGCTCTTCCCGATCGGCATTGCGGAATTCGTGATCGCAACGGTTGCCATCGCGACCCCGTTCGGGCTGCTCGGTACCCCGTTGTACTACTGGTTCGGCGCCGAGATGCAGTACACCATCGGCGCCAACGTGCGGGAGATCGATAGCTGGGCGGAAGCCTTCGCCGTCGGCGCGCTTGGCCTGCCGCTCTTGCTGCTGATGCCGTACATCCTCATCGGCGTCGGCCGGGGGCACGCCTGGCTAGCTCGCCACCTGCTCGGCTCCGACCGCGAGCGCGAGCTGGAGGCACGGGTTGGGCAGCTCACTGAGAGCCGCTCGCGCGCCCGCGATGTCTCGGTGAGTGAGTTGCAGCGCATCGAGCGCGACCTGCACGACGGAGCGCAACAGCGCCTGGTGAAGCTCTCGATGGACCTCGGCATGGCGCGTGAAAAGCTGGACACCGACCCAGACGCCGCCAAAGCGTTGATCGTTGAGGCGCACGAGGAGGCCAAGCGCGCCATGCAGGAGATCCGCGACCTGGCGCGCGGCATCCACCCTGCGGTGCTGACCGATCGCGGGCTCGACCCGGCGATATCCGCGCTGGCCGGCCGTGCTTCCATCCCGGTCATCGTCGATGTCGACCTGCCGCAGCGCCTGCCGGAAGCGGTCGAATCGACCGCCTACTTTATCGTCGCGGAAGCGCTCACCAACATCACCCGCCACAGCGGCGCGACGGAAGCGCGTGTCACGGCCCGCCAGGCCGGCGACCGGCTGGTGCTGGAGATCAGCGACAACGGCCATGGGGGAGCCAACCCCGCTCTCGGCACCGGACTCGCCGGATTGGCCGACCGCGTAGCGGCATTCGACGGTACACTGACAATTGACAGCCCGGAAGGAGGGCCGACGCGCATTCACGCGGAGTTGCCGTGCGGGTCGTGATCGCTGAGGATTCTGTTCTGTTGCGTGAGGGTATCGCCCGGCTCCTTGAGGATGCCGGGCATACCGTCGTGATGCGTGTGGCGAGTGGACCGGAACTGGTCGACGCAATCGTTGCCGAGCGGCCGGATGTCTCAATTGTCGATGTGCGCATGCCCCCCACCTTCCGCGACGAAGGCTTGCGAGCTGCGATCGAGGCGCGTGCCAAAGTCCCAGGTGCACCAGTGCTGGTGCTCTCGCAGTATGTCGAAGAGCGCTACGCCGGCGAGCTGCTGGCGACCGGCGCTGAAGGCATCGGCTACCTGCTCAAGGACCGCGTGGCGGATGTCGCGGAGTTCCTGGCCGCGCTGCGCCAAGTCGCGCAGGGCGGCACCGCGCTGGACCCTGAGGTTGTTTCGCAGCTCTTCTCGCGCCACCGTCGCGACGACCGGCTGACGACCCTCACCCCGCGTGAACAGGAGGTGCTGGCGCTCATGGCGGAAGGGCAATCCAACGCCGCTATTGCCGAGCGCATGTTCATCGGCGAGGGCACGGTGGAGAAACACATCAGCAACATCTTCAGCAAACTGGGCCTGGACGATAGCGCCAGCCAGCACCGGCGGGTGCTGGCGGTATTGACCTACCTGCGTGGTTGAGCACAGCCCCCCAGCCGCCACGCTGCACGGCCTGATCGTGCGCTCCTACGGCCTGTACTACGATGTCGCCACCGACGCTGGGCTGGTGCGTTGCACCCTACGCGGCACACTCAAGCGTGCGCGACGCGGCACCGACCCGGCAGCCGTCGGGGACCGTGTCACCCTCTCACTCCTCGATCGCACGAGTGTTCCGCCTCAGGGAGTGATCGAAGCGGTCGAACCACGCCGCACGGTGCTCTCGCGCCTGGCGCGAGGCGCGCACGCCCGCGAACAAGTGATTGTTGCCAACCCAGACCAGCTGGTTGCCGTCTTCGCCCCTCGCCACCCGGAACCACACCCCCGCCTGGTCGACCGCTTCCTACTGCTGGCGGAGTCGCGCGGGCTAGCTGCGGTCATCTGCGTCAACAAGCTCGACCTGGCAAGCTCCGAGGAGATCGAAGCCGTATTCGGACAGTTCCGCGTCGCCGGTTACCCGGTGCTGGAGACCAGCGCCTACACCGGAGCCGGGCTAGATGCGCTGCGCGCCGTCCTGCAGGGCAAGATCAGCGCACTGGCTGGCCCAAGCGGTGTCGGCAAGTCGAGCCTGCTCAACGCGCTCGTGCCGGACCTGGAGCAACAGCGCACCGGCGAGATCAGCGACGCCACCGGCAAGGGCCGCCACACCACGACCTGGACGACCCTCTTCCGGGTCGGCCCGGACACCTGGGTCGCCGATACACCGGGCATTCGCCAGCTGCGCCTCTGGGGGGTCGATTTCGCCCACCTCGACCAGCTCTACCCCGAGTTTCGCCCGCACCTGGGCGCCTGCCGCTACGACGACTGCCGCCACCTCCGCGAACCCGGCTGCGCCGTGCGGGCCGCCGTCGAGGCTGGCCTGATCCACCCCGCACGCTACGACAGCTACACCCGTTGGCTGGAGGGGGAAGCGGGCTAACACGCTGGCGCAACACCCACATCGAAGTGGCCCGCCGTTGCGAGAAGACCGCCGTGCAAACCCTGTTCCCTGTCCCCTATCCCCTATCCCCTGTTACCTGTTGCCTGTCCCCTATTACCTGTCACCTCACACCAGCAGCCCTGCGCCGCCCACCGTGGCAGGAGCAGCCGGCAGCGTGCCGTCGTCGTCCCTCGGCTGCATCGGTCGCCGCGCGCGGCCCGGATGGCGTCCCCCGCACAAAGGCAAACGGTGTAGGGACACGTTCCACCGGCAGCTTGCAGAGCGGACACTCGGCTGGCAACTCTGCCCAGCGGAAGGGGCGCCGCTCTTCCCAATGCACCTCGCAACGGGGGCAGGCAAACACATAGGTCGGCACCGCGTTCAGTCCTCGTCCATTTCCGACTCGTGCAACCGGCGCGCGACCGACTCCTCGTCGTCAACACTCGACAACGCTTCGCGGTTCACCGTCAGGTACAGCCGCTCCCCATCGTAGCTGCCGATGGCGTGCACTGGCACCTGCAAGTCGAGGTGCCGCTGGGCATCATCGCGCACGAGAAAGAAGTGCGGGTGTACCACGTCGATCGTGCCGAGGAGCTCGCCATCGGCGGCAATGACCGGCGTCCCGCGTGGGTAATCGCGGTGCTGCTCGGCGTGGCTCATAGAGACCATCCTGAACTCCCTTCAGAATACGCGCTCAACTGGCGAGAAGTCTCTGCAGGTTCTCCTGGCTCAACAGGTCGTGGTATTCCGGGTGGCGGCGGATATAGCCAGCGAAGAATGGGCACATCGGCACGACCTCGAGGCCACGCTCGCGCGCGATGTCCAGCGAGCCGCGCACCAGCGCCGACCCAACGCCACGGCCCTGCAGCTCCGGCGGCGACTCGGTGTGGACAAAGATGATGCTACGCTTCAACAGCCGATAGAGCACAAAGGCGGTAGCGCCATCAACTGTCAGCTCAAAACGCCCTTCTGTTGCGTTATCGACGACTGGGCCGTACTCAGCCACCTCGGCTCCTTTACAGGTTGCGGTTCCGCCGGGCGACATACGCCGAGGGCAACAGTCTGCGCCCAGATTCGCCGGACGTGCATCAACTGGAGGCGTATGCTCCAGGCGCTGTGAGGATAGCCGATCTGTTCTGGCTGTGGGTCTGCCACTGCCCAGCACGAGGCGAGATACACTCCGAGATGCGGCGCTGTACCGACGGGCCGAGCCAACGCAAGCCACGAACCGACCTGGCCGAGAACGTCGGGGTGGCATGCCAGCACAATCTGCGACCGTACCGCATGCGGGAGGCACACCATGGCGCGAACGCTGACCAATGCCGACGTTGCCGCGACATTCGAGTTGCTGGCGGACCTGCTGTCGATCCGTGGCGATTCGCGGTTCAAGGTCGACGCCTACCGGCGAGCGGCGGAGAACATCGCGCAGTTGCCGGAAGCGCTGGCAGCCGTGCGCGCCCGCAACCAGCTCGAACAGATCCCCGGGGTGGGCAAAGAGATCGCCCAGAAGATCGGCGACCTGTTCGACACCGGCACGTTCGACCTGCTACAGGAGGTCGAAGCGCAGTATCCACCGAGCCTGGCGGAAGTCTTGCGGGCGCCGGGGATCGGCCCGAAGAAGGCAAGAGCGCTCTACGAGACGCTCGGTGTCGCCTCGCTGGACGACCTGCGGGCAGCGTTGGATGCAGGCCGGCTGAGCGGCCTCGCCGGCTTCGGGCCAACCAGCATCGCCCGCCTGGCGACGGCCTTACGCGCCTTGGAGACAGCCGAAGAACGCATGCCGCTCGGCGTGGCACGCCGCCGCGGCCTGGAACTGCTGGAACAGATCCGCGCCGGAGCGCCCGGCTTGCATGCAATCGAGCTGGCCGGCAGCATCCGCCGTTTCCGCGACACGATCGGCGATATCGACATCTCGGCTGCGGCGGATGACCCGGAGGCCGTCGTCGAGGTCTTCCTGACCGTCCCGGCGGTTGCCGATATCGAGATGCGCGGCCCAAACCGTGGGCGGGTGCGCCTGCACAGCGGCGTCTCAGCCGACATCTGGGTGCTGCCGCCAGCCCACTGGGGGGCCTTGCTCTTCCACACCACCGGCAGCAAGTACCACAACATCCACCTGCGTGACCTGGCAAACGACCGTGGCGCACACCTCAACGAATACGGCCTGACCACCAACGGCGGGCTGATGCCGTTCGCGAGCGAGGCCGAGCTGTACGCCGCCTTCGATATGCAGTTCATCCCACCGCCAATGCGCGAGGACAATGGGGAAATCGAGCTGGCCCTGCGCCACGAACTCCCGGTCGTGGTCGAACAGCGCGACCTGCGCGGCGACCTGCACATGCACTCCACCTGGAGCGACGGCACGGCGACGATCCGCGAGATGGCGCTGGCGGCGATCGAGCGCGGCTACGAGTACATCTGCATCACCGACCACTCCGGCGGGCTGGCCATCGCCCACGGGCTGGATGCCAACCGGCTGCGGGCACAGCGCCGCGACATCGACGAGGTCAACGCCGAGATGGCCCCATTCCGGGTGCTGCACGGGGTCGAGACGGAAGTGCGCGCCGACGGCAGCCTCGACCTGCCGGACGACGCGCTCGCCGCGCTCGACCTGGTGATCGCCTCGGTCCACAGCAGCCTGCAGCAGGACCGCGAGCGGCTCACACAACGCGCCGTCGCCGCCATCCGGCACCCGCTGGTCGATATCCTGGCGCACCCGACCGGCCGGATCGTCGGTGGCCGCAGCGGTGGCGACTTCGATGTCGATGCGCTCTTCCGTGCGGCAGCGGAGGCGGGGACAGTGCTGGAGATCAATGCCGACCCGGCCCGCCTTGACCTGCGCGATAGCCACGCGCGCGCCGCCCTGGCCGCCGGTTGCCGGCTACACATCGGCAGCGACGCCCACTCCACCGCTGGGCTGGACAACGTCTTCTACGGAATCGGCGTGGCGCAACGCGCCTGGGCTGGCCCGCAGCACATCCTCAACACGCTGCCGCTCGACCAGCTGCTGGCCGCACTGAAACGCAACCGGCGCTGACCCGCGCGAGCCGTCACGCAATTGATACGCCGCGAGGGCAATCGGCGCTGCTTCCGTTACCCCGGTGGGGGTACCCTCACGGTGGACAGCGGGGTTGGCCCGCTCGGGACACGAAGGAGGCGTCCCATGACAAAGCGGAAGCGCCCACAGTTCATCGAGCCAGAGCTGATCGGCGACCACCTGCTGGAGGATACGCTCCTGCTCCCGCTTGCCGCGGATGATGAGCCGATTGATGTGGCCCGCCCTCACCCGGAGGTCGACCTGCCGGGTGGCAAGGCGCGCAACCCCTCCCGCTCCCGGCGCCCACCGCGCACCGATCCGCGCTATGGCGACCAAAGCGTCCTCCCCGACCAAAGCGTCCTCCCTGGCAGGAAGGATATGCCCGCCGGAAGCGAGCGGCCCGCACCATCCGGGTCCTCCTGAACGCAACACCCGCGCCCCGCCCCCGCTCGCATGTGGCCAAGTGCGGGGGCGGTTCTGTTCCGCCGCTCAACCGCAGCAGCGTGCTAGAGAGCGTCGCGCGGGCCAACGCGGATCGCCAGCGGCTTGATCGTGCCGCCGTTGATTGGGCTGAGGTCCATTGGGCAGGAGGAAACAGCCACAACGCAATCGACCAGCGCCCGCAGGATGATCCGGTCGCCGGCTTTCGACGGGGCCGGGTGGAAGTCGAATGCCCCGTCTGCGTTCGGTGGGGTATGCATGAACAGGTTCAGCGGGTCAGGGATCTGCCACTCCTCCAGCCCCCAGGGCTGCAGCGCCTCCAGCAGGTTGATC
>QEUZ01000181.1 GCA_003577355.1 Chloroflexota bacterium
TCGGAATCCGGCGCGACCTGGTTGTGGCCGACGGCGTGCGGCCAAACGATCATCTCGTGGGCGAAGAAGCCGGTGCGTTCCAGCCCAAGCGGCTGGAAGACCCGCTCGCGCATCGCGGCATCGAAGGGCTTGCCGGCCAGCTTCTCGCAGACACGACCGGCGAGGTGGAAGCCGCTGTTGCAGTACGACCACACCTCGCCCGGGCGGGTGATCTGGCGCAGGGTGTGGAACTGGCCGATCCAGCGCTCGAGTGAATCCTCCGCCATGTCGTAGGAGACGAAGTAGTCGCCCAGCAGGCCAGACTGGTGGCTGAGCAGGTGGCGCATCGTGATACTGCCGAGGGCATCGGCGTCCGCCAGGCGCAGCTCCGGCAGGTACGACGATACCGGCCGGTCGAGGTCCAGCAGGCCAGCATCGACCAGGGTCATCGCCAGCGTGGCGGTGAACACCTTCGAGATGCTGGCGACCCGGAAGAGCATGTCCGCGCGCATCGGCTGCTGGGTGCGCAGGCTGGCAACCCCCCACGCCTGTAGCTGCACGTCGCCGTCCTGCAGCGTGCCGACGACGATGCCGGGCACCGTCCAGCGCGCCATTTCCTGGGTTACGAGCTGATCGAGCATGGTTCTCCCTCACCCCCCTGCCCCCTCTCCCGTCGCCACGGGCGAGGGGGTGGCTTCAATTGCGTGGACTGTTCCGACCCGGCAGTCTCCGTCCCTGCGTCGAGTCGGGACTCACTCAAATATCCACGGTACACACTGTCCGCCTGGCGCCCCGCGCTGCCAATGTGTCGATTCACCCCAGCGCCCACGGTGCACCCGCAACTGCTGGTACTGCTCGTCGGTCAGCGAGTGATTCACTTCTACGCCCACGGGGCACCCCCCTCGCCCGTGGCGACGGGAGAGGGGGGCAGGGGGGTGAGGGCCGCCACGTGCTCCGGTGTCGTGCCGCAGCAGCCGCCAATGATCTTTGCGCCCCAGGCGCGCCAGTTGTGGCCATGCTGGCCGTAGTGTTGGGGCGAGATCTCGCCGTGGAACTCCCAACCGAGGATGGCCCCCGGCTCACCGAGGTGGCTGTATAGCCCGACCGGCACGGGGGAGACGCGCGCCAGCTCGCGGAACGGCCGTTCGATGTATTCGGGCGGGACGCAGTTGATCAGGAAGGCAATCGGCCCTAACGGCGCGAGTGCTGCCACGGCCTCTTCCAGTGTTTCGCCGGAGAGCAGGTTGCCGTCGTGTCCGGTGACGAAGCTGCACATCGACGGCAGCCCGGTGGCGTTGGCCGCCTCCAGCGCGGCGCGCGCTTCCCGCACCGTGTTCATCGTCTCCACCAGCAACAGGTCGCAGCCGGCTTCGGCTAGCCAGGTTGCCAGCAGGCCGTGTTCGGCGCGGCAGGTCGCCTCGTCCGGTACCAGCTCCGGCGAGTAGCAATCCTCGACCGGCGCGATCGACCCGGCGATCCAGACTGGGCGGGTTGCGGCGTTGGCGCGGGCGGCCTGCGCCAGGCGGACGGCGAGGTGGGTCAGCTCGCGGGCACGGTCCCCGATGCCACCGGCAGTCATCGTGCGGATGCCGGTGCGGAAGGTGTTGGTCGTGATGATTTCGGCTCCGGCGCGGATGTACTCTTCGTGGATTGCCTGGACAAGTTCCGGCGCCTCCAGCAGACCATGCGCCGACCAGAGCGGCATCGTCGTCTGGATGCCGCGCCGCTGCAGTTCCGTGCCGACCGCGCCATCGAGGATGACCGGCTCCGGCTGGGCCAGACGCTGCTGGATCGTCATCTGTGGTGCTACTCCTGCCGCCATTACACTTCTCCCGGCTGACGGATGCGGTAGCCACGCGGCGGGGTTGCCCCCGCGAGGTGCTGCACGAAGTAGTCCCACTTGCGGCGGATGAAGTAGAGGTTGTTCGTCGTCGTGCCGCCGGGGTCTTCCTTGCCGAGGCCGACATCGGCGAAGGCGTGGTTGCCGTTGGGGATGATCAACATATCGACATCCTTGTTGGCCTTGATCAGGGCATCGATGAGCTGGATCGTCAGGGCGTTGTGGACGTTGTCGTCCATCTCACCCCAGGCCAGCAGCAGCTTGCCAGCCAGGTTCGCGGCGAGGTTGCGGTTGATCTGGGGGTCGTAGTTGTCCCCCTCCAGCAGGCCGATGTAGAGCTCGCCCCAGTAGGCCAGGTAGCCGCGCTGGTCGTGGTTGCCGGCGCTGGAGACGGCGACCTTGTAGAACTCTGGGTAGGCCAGCATCGCCCGCACCGAGGCGTAGCCGCCGCCGGAATGCCCGTAGATGCCGACCCGTTCCAGGTCGAGGTAGTGATGGGTGGCCGCCAGCTGCCGCAGCCCGCCGATATGCTCTGGCAGGCCGCCGCCGTCTTGCAGGTTGCCATAGCTGAAGTCGTGGAACGCCTTCGAGCGGTAGGGGGTGCCGAAACCGTCGATGTTGATGATGACGAAGCCCAGCTCGGCCAGCGCCTGGTCGTGCCACAGCCCGGTGCGCGGCAGCGGTTCTTCAATGCGCTTCGGCGTGCGGATGACCTGCGGGCCGGGGTAGATACCGTCGAGCACCGGGTAGCGTTTGGTTGGGTCGAAGGTGGTGGGGCGGATCAGGATGCCGTAGATGTCGGTGACCCCATCGCGCGCCTTCACCCGGAACGGCTCCGGGAAGCGCCAGCCGGCGTCGAACAGCAGCCCCAGGTCGGCTTCTTCCAGCGCGAGCACCAGCGTGCCGTTGGCATCGCGCAGCACCGATACCGGCGCGAGGTCGATGCGCGAGTAGGTGTCGACGAAGTACGCGCCGCTCGGTGAAAAGGTCACCTGGTGGTCGGCATCCTCCGGCGTGAGCAGGTGTGGGTCGCCATCGTCCAGGTCGACCCGGTAGAGGTGGCGCAGGTACGGGTCGCGGTTGGCCTCACGGCCCCCGGCAGTGAAGAAGACAGTGCGGCCTGCGTCATCGACGTGGCACAGCTCGCGTACCGCCCAGGGGCCGCTGGTGACCTGGCGGACCGGTGTGCCGCTGGCCTGGTCGTAGAGGTAGAGGTGCGCCCAGCCGTCCCGCTCGGACATCCAGAGCGCTTCGGCCCCGTCGTCGGTGCTGTAGACCATTGGCTTGTCGGCCACTGGAGAGAGTGAGGGCGCCACGAAGGTTGGGCCGCGCTCGGCAACGGCGGTGACGACCGCTCCGGTGGCCGCATCGGCGACGACGAGCGCCGTGGCGTGGTAGCCCCGTTCGTGGGTGACGATAACGACCCGGCTGCTGCCTTTCGTCCAGGCGACATCGTTGCGGTCGAACGGGGAGAAGGTGGGGGCCATCGTGGGCGGCATGTCGATACGCGTGCCGGCTCCGGTTGCAGCGTCGAAGACCCAGAACTCGGCCATCGCGATATGCTCGTCGCCCGGCAAGGGGTAGCGATAGGCGTGCAGGGCAGGCCGTGGGTTGCCGTCAGCGCGCAACGCCTGGAGCAGGTACATGTTCAGTACCTGACGCTCGTCGATGCGGTGCGTCACCAGCTTCGAGGAATCGGGCGACCAGAGCGCGCACGGTGGGATCTTGCGGCCGGTCAGCCGGTCGGTAACGGTTGTCAGGTGCGCTTCCGGCTGGGTGGCCCAGGCGTTGTTGACCTCGCCATCGGTGGTCAACTGCCGTTCCGCGCCGCTGGCGATGTCGCGCAGCCAGAGATTGCTGTCGCGCACGAAGGCGGCCGTCGTGCCGTCCGGCGAGAGCAGCTCCGCTTCGGCCTGGGCCGGTCGCTTGTCCTGGCGGGTGAGGGTGTACTCGGTCAAGTCGCAGGTCCAGCGGGCGCTGGCTGTCTCAAACCGGATCGCCCGGCCTTCCTGAACGAATTCGATCGACTCGAAGGGCAGCTTGCCCGGCTCGTAGTACGTGCCGTCGGCGACCGAGAGGGTGGCCGCAAGCCGCGCGTGGTCGAAGGCCGGCTCGCGCAGGGCGCGGCGTGGGTCGACCAGCACGAACTCGCTGCCGTTGCGGGTGCGGTTCAGATACCAGAAACGATCGCCCCCGTCGATCCAATGCGGCGTGACGGACAGCTTGAACGCCCGCTTGGCGACGTTCCAGGGCAAGAACGATTCGGCGCGGGCATAGTCTTCCCAACCGATCTGTGGCGCGCTGCTCATGGCGTGACACTCCCTGGTCCTTTGACGAAGCGCCCCGGCGTCGCGCCGGTGTGGACGCCGTCGCGCAACACGGCGCTGCCGTTCACCCAGACATCGCGCACACCCACCGAAAGCTGGTGCGAATCCTCGAATGTCGCGCGGTCGTTGATCGTGGCCGGGTCGAAGACGATGACATCGGCGAACATGCCAGCCCGCAACAACCCGCGCTCGCGCAGGCCCAGCCGGTCGGCCACCGCCGAGGACATCTTGCGCACGGCATCCTCCAGGGGGATGACCCCTTCCTCGCGCACGTACTTGCCGAGCACGCGAGGGTAGGCGCCGTAGGCGCGTGGATGGGTCGGGCCGTTGGCGGCAGCCCAGGCCGGGTCCAGCCCGCCGGCATCGGTGCTGATCTTGATCCACGGTTGCCGCAGTTGCAGCGCCAGGTTCTCCTCGCTCATGCCGTAGTAGATCGTAAAGATGCCCTGGCCTTCGTCGGAGAGCAGGTCCAGCACGGCGTCGATCCAGTGTTGCCCGCGCATGGCGGCAATCTCGGTCAGGCGCTTGCCGACGTACTGCTGGTTCTCCGGCTTGCGGAAGCCGACCGGCATGACCCCGTCCGGCCCAGTTTCGTCGGCCAGCGCCTCCCAGTCGCCAGAGGGATGCTCGACCTCGGCGCGGATCTTCGCGCGCATCTCGGGGTCGCGCAGGTTGTCGTAGAACTTGCCGCCGGCCGAGGCCCAGGGTGGCAACACCGATGCGAGCGCCGTGCCGCTGGCGACATAGGGGTACATGTCGGCGGTGACATCCAGCCCCGCGGCGCGCGCGGCGTCGATCATCTCGATCACCTGCGGCATCTTGTGCCAGTTGGCGAAGCCGCTCGCTTTCAAGTGGTAAATCTCAACCGCCGCGCCGGAGCGCCGGCCGATGTCGATTGCCTCGGCGATACCCTCGACCAGCTGTGCCGCTTCCGAGCGCACGTGGGTGATGTAGACCCCCTTGTACGCCGCGACCACTTTGCAGATCTCGACAATTTCGTCCGTATCGGCAAAGGAATCTGGCGGGTAGATCAGGGCATAGGAGACACCGAAGGCGCCGTCCTCCATGCTCTCGGCCATCACCTGCTGCATCGTCGCGAGCTCCGCAGCGGAGGATGGCCCCATGTCCATGCCGCGCCCGTAGCGTCGCAAGGTGCCGCCGCCGAGGAACGACCCGACGTTGGGGGAAACGCCGCGTTCGACCAGCGCCTCCAGCCAGTGCCGGAAGCGGGTCCAGGTGCGGGCGCGGGCGTCCCACTCCGGGAAGTCGTCAGACAGGATGCTGAAGCTCAGCGGCGACTCGATCCTCCCGCCGAACGGCGCGGGCGTCCACGCCTCCCCCATGATCTCGGTCGTCACCCCCTGGGTGATCTTTGAGAGGCAGGCGGGATCGTGGAGCAGTGGGTAGATCGAATGGCTCTGGATGTCGATGAACCCCGGCGCGACGACATGTCCGGAGGCATCGACGACGGACGCAGCGCGCTCCGGCGGGAGCATGCCGTGCGGCGCGACCACAGCGATGCGGTCGCCGGCAAGCGCGACATCGCCGTAGAACCACGGGTTACCAGTGCCGTCGATCACCCGCCCGCCGCGGATAAGCGTGTCGTAGTGGTTCGCCAACAATGCACTCCTCCCCGCTCAACCGAGTGTGAGCGCGGAGCATTGTAGGGGAGGGCGCGGCGGGTGTCAGCACAGTCTGTTGCGGATAGACCTAGTCTCCGACGTAGCCGCAGGTGTACGGCCCGCCACGTGGGCCATTGCAGATGAAACTACAACAGTCGTCGTAGTAGTACGGTTCGCATTCCGCGCCGTCGGCCAGACAACAATAGTCGCCGTCGTAGTTACCGCGGCACAGGCCGTCGGCGCCGCACCCCTCTTCGCCGAGTCCGGTTTCTTCGTTACAGGAGGTACAGCCGCTACACCGATAGCTCGCGAGATACTGGCAATTCGCACACAGGGAACGGCACTCTCCGTTACTGCAGATTGAGCCACTCGGGTAGGGTGTATCAACGCAACTCAGCGGTATGCAGATCGCGTGGTTGGGGCCGCTGCCACAGTAGGCTCCAGGGCTGCAGTCCGAATCTGCCCAGCGGCCGATATTCGGACCGGTCAGCGCAACGCAGGTGGGTCCGGCGTTGCGCTCCACACCGCCGCACGCCCCCCACTCGCCACAACAATAGCCGCCGCAGCACGTGCCCGGGCCGCTATCGCCGTCGCAGGCTTGTCCTTCACCGATCGGCAGCGCCTGGCAGACTCCACCGGCGCACACACCGCGCGTGCAGGGGCCATCGAGCGCGCTGCAATCGAGCGCTGCGCACAGGCCGGTTTGCGGGTCGCAGGTCTGGCAAGAGTTGCACGTGCGGACGCACTTCCCGTTGGAGCACTTCTCACACGTGCCACAGGTGCTGGTGCACAGTCCGGTATTCGGGTTACAGGTCTGGCACGGCGGACAGGTCTTGGCCGTGCAGGCCCCGTTGCTGCAGGTCTGACACTTGGTGCATCTGCTGAAGCATTTCCCTTTGCCATCGCAGGTCTGGCACGGGCCGCACTTGCTCTTGCAAACACCGGTGACGCAGGTCAGGCACTGCGCCGTGTTGCAGCAGTTGGCGCCGCAAGTAGTCGTGCCAACTGGGCAGGCCGAGCAGACCCCGTTGACGCAATTGCCGCAAGCGTACTCGCTGCCGGTGGTGCACTGCTCGCCGGGGTTGAGGCTGCCGGGCAACTGGCAGGTCTTGCGGGTGTCGGTACCGGCGACTTGCGGATCGCGGCAGATGGGCTGGACATTGACGCCGTTGACGACCTTGACGCAACAGTCGGTGTCTCTGGTACAGACGTAGTGGAGGTCTTCGCAGCACTTTTTGGTGGTGGCGTTGCACTTGTAGCAGCAGTCGTGGGATGGGGCGGTACCGGGGCGGCCACAGGGCTGGCCGGGCTGGATGCAGGTCTTCGGGCGGGTCTTGATCGGCGAGAGGGCGGCTTGTGCGACTCCGCTGCCGAAGACGGACGCGATTGCGCCGGCGATGGCCGCCTTGGATGACCGCGCGGCGGAAGGCTCGGCGGCCGACGAGCTTGGTCAGGTCATCAAGCCGGCGGTCGTCCATAGTAATCTCCTGTTACCATGCACAAGCGTGCGTTTCGGGGCCACGCCCGGTAACCAGGGGGCGCTGGACGGACAGTAACGTCAGTGGAGTGGCGCATAAACGTGAGACGGTGATTACCACGGGAGTCTTACGCTGTGCCGGTCTTGCCCCTCGATGTCGTGTGCCGCACACCTGGAACGGATCATGCCAAGCGAACGAATGACGTCTTTGTCAACTGTTGACCCCCGCCGCAGACACGCGGCGGGGGTCATCCAATTCCTGAACTAGGCAAGTCCCAGATTATGTAATGTGGCTCGTGACTGCACGATTATCCACAGACACCTGGAGTACCACTTGAGTCGTCACAGTAAGGGAAGCAGCAGTCGTCGCCACCGCAGCATGTGTCACCGGGCTGCCCGCATTTCACAGATTCCATTTGTGCACACGTCGCTACGGCAGTGGCTGTCGATCCGCTGCCGTAGCGATCATCGCCTTCCACAGATTCCATTTGTGCACACGTTGCTACAGCATTCGCCGTCGAAAATGCAGCTTGCCCCGTTTACCTTGCAAACACAGACTGGTGCGCTGGGAAAGTTCACATCATCACAGAGCCCGCTGCAGCATTCGTCCCCTCCGCTACACGGGTCGAAGAGACGGCCACAGGCGCATACGCCGTTGTGGCACCTGCGGCTACAGCAGTCGGTGTCCGCGAAGCAGTTGCCGCCAAAGATCTGGCACCCGCACACAGCAATGTATGAATCCCTGTCATCACAGATCTGGCTGCAGCAATCCCCATCACCAACACAGCTGGATCCGGCGGTGGAGCATTGGCAGACGCTGTTCGAGCAGGTATGGACATCGGCGCAGCAGGCGCCACCACAGCAGGCGCCACCGTCGCACAATGTGCCGTCAGTTGTCGGGACGCAGGCGCCGGTCGTCTCGTCGCACTCTTCACATTCGCCGCAGGTGATGGAATCGCAGATACCGCACAGGGCAACGCAGCGATTGTTCGAAGCATCGCAGTACGAGCCTGCTGGGCAGTCGTCCGCGAGTGGATCGCAGATCAACCGACCACAGGTTCCGTTGACACACTGTTCACCCGGCACACAGTTGCTGTGGTCGACGCACGGCTGTCCGCCAGCGGTGAACGCCGAGCAGACTCCCTGTCCGATGTCACACCCACACGGGGCTTCACAGCAGACGCCGGCGCAACAGCTACCTTCGGTTCCACAGAATCCGCCGCTGAAGGCGATGCATGTTTTGGTGTACTCGTCGCAGAACTCGCACTCGCTGGCGCAATCGCTGATGCATTCGCCGCTGTACTCGTCGCACGTTTCGCAAGCCAGGCACTCGGATTCGCAGGTGACGCCGTT
>QEUZ01000182.1 GCA_003577355.1 Chloroflexota bacterium
GCCCGGCGACCTCTTGCTGTTTGTCGCCGACAAGGCCGACGTCGCAGCCAATGTGCTCGGCCGCCTGCGCGAGCGTTTCGGGGCGGAGCTCAAACTGGCAAAGCCCCGGGTGGCGGCCCTCTGCTGGGTCCTCGATTTCCCGTTGTTCCACTGGGATGAGGAGAACCAGCGCTGGGACGCCGAACATCACCCCTTCACCGCGCCGATGGATGAGGACATCGCGTTTCTGGAGAGTGACCCTGGCCGCGTTCGCGCGAAGGCCTACGACATCGTCATGAACGGCTTCGAAGTCGGCGGCGGGTCGATCCGCATCCACCAGCGTGACCTGCAGTCGCGCATTTTCGAGCTGATGGGGTACCAGCCAGAGCAGATCGAAGCGCGTTTCGGACATCTCCTGCGCGCGTTCGAATTCGGCGCGCCCCCGCATGGTGGCATCGCTCCCGGTATCGACCGCATTGCGATGATCTTTGCTGAGGAAACGACGCTGCGCGAGGTGATGGCCTTCCCCAAGAACCAGACCGCGCGCGACCTCATGTTCGACGCGCCGAGTCCAGTTGATCCCGCACAGCTCGAAGAATTGCACATCCGTATCCACGAGCCGGCGCCTGAGCGTCGCTAGGGGCCTGCGATCCAGGACATCCCGGACGGGGCATCGATGTTGTCTGCTTCGAAGAGCTTCTTCGGCTCAGACGCGCTGATTGTCCCGTCCGGGGAACGGGTCAACGCCACATACCACGCTTCGAATTCCCCCTCGTTCAACCGAAAAAACGCGAGGAAGTTCCCATCTGGCGACCAGACCGGCGAGACACATGCCCCGATATTTGTGAGCTTGTACGGCGCGCGTCCATCCAGCGGTGCGATCCAGACATCGTTCGCCGACCCACTGCGCTGGATGAACGCAACATCCGCACCATCCGGTGACCAAACTGGGTCGTAGGCTGCCTCCGGCCCTGAGACGAGCACCGTGCTCTCGGCCGTGTTCAGATCCAATGTCCAGATCTCAGTATTGCGGATGGAATCGGATACCTTGATACGCACGACAAACGCGACCATGTTGCCGTCGGGGGAGAAGGTCGGCGCCTCCTGGCTTTCGGCAATTGCCAACGCGGCGTTCAGGGGATACGGCGGCACCTCCCACGTTTCCGAATACCAGATCGTCATCGGGTCGGAAAACTCGTCATAGCCACCCAGGTCGCTGATGAACGCCAATTGCTCGCCGGCCGGCGACCAGACCGGGTCGAGCGCCCAGGCGGCGTTGAAGGCGAACTCTTGGGAGAACGGTACATCCGCCGGTTCGTTGTTGGTTACCTGCACGAGGGTGTTCCCGTCGCGATCGGCCACAACGAGCTCCGACCAACCGTCGTGCATTTGCACGTACGCGAACCTGTCTCCAGCCGGCGCCCACGTTGGAGAAGCCGCGTGTACCCCCTCGGTCAGCCGCTGAATCCGGCCGTCCCAGCGCATCACGTTCCCGTCCGCCACGAACAGGATCTTGCCACCCGGCTCCGCGCCGGTTTGCGGGTCTTCAACTCCGTCGATTGAAGGGTCGGGGGAACCACAGGCCGTGATCAGAATGATGGCAACGAGGAACAGGAGTGGCACGCGCAGTGAGCGATAGACAGCAGGCGACGGCATTAGACTCGATCCTTCGGCTGTGCGGCCTGTGACGCGCCGGCATAGCCTAACTGCCGGAGTGCGAACCTCGCCTGTTCTGCCTCGTCCCAGGGGCGCATTTCCGCGCCATAGATCATCGAATGTTCGTGGCCCTTACCAGCCAGGACGACCGTATCACCGGGGCGCGCGCGTTGCATGAGCGCCAGTATCGCTGCGGCACGATCCTCGATGCATTCGAAGTGTACACCTCGGATCCCGCCTGACAGTACAGCCCCTTCTGCGATCTGTGCCAGTATGGCATCGGGGTCCTCGAAGCGAGGGTCTTCGCTGGTGATGATCAGGTAGTCAGTGAGCTCCATGCCAATCCGCCCCTGCGCCGCTCGCTTGGCGATGTCACGCTCTCCTGCTGAGCCGAACAGCGCCAGCAGCTTTCCCTGGGTTGCAGGACGTAGCTCCTGAAACAGTGTCGTGAGCGCTTCCGGTGTATGGGCGTAGTCCACGACAACAGTGAACGGCTGTCCCAGGTCGATTACTTCCATCCGGCCCGGCACCGGTGGCAGCGTCGCCAGCCCATTGGCGATCTCGTCAACACCCAGCCCGAGAGCGCGACATGCCCCAGCCGCAGCTAACGCATTCGCCACGTTGTAGCGCCCCGGCAGCGGCAATCGCACCGTCGCAACGTCGCCCCCAAGGAACAGCCGGAACGTGGACCCGCCGCTGGTTGGCACGACATCGCGAGCGGAGATCTCTGCCCCCGGAGTACCTTCCAGCGAAAAGTTCACCACCCGGCACCCTTCGGCTTTGAGCCGCACCGCGGCGGTACCTGCATCATCAGCGTTCAACACCGCAACGCCGAGTCGCCCGCGCGTCGCTGAGTCGGCAACCCGCTCGAGGAGATTCGCCTTGGCGAGCCGGTAGTTTTCGAGGCTGCCATGAAAGTCGAGGTGCTCATGCGTGATGTTCGTGATCACCCCGACATCGAACTCGCAGCAGTCGACACGATGCAACGCCAAACCATGCGATGTCGCTTCGACCACCGCGACTCCGACTCCCGCTGCCCGCATCGCTGCCAAATAGCGCTGTACGTGGAGCGATTCTGGAGTCGTCTGGCGCGTTTCATGCAGGTCAACGTGCTCACCGATCCGCACGGCGACGGTGCCAACCATGCCGGTCGACCACCCGTTGGCACGCAACACCGCTTCGATCATGTGGCTGGTGGTTGTCTTTCCGTCGGTCCCTGTCACACCAACCACCTGCACCGCCTGGCTTGGAAACGCGTAGAACCTAGCGGCGACCTGCGCGAGCGTCGCCCGCGGATCTGGTACACGAGCAACAACCCGATATCCCGCTACCGCGTCATCGTCCGTATCAGCGGCGACTAACGCGCCGGCCGCCCCGCGCTGCAACGCCGATTGCAGGAACTGCCGGCCGTCGACGTAGCCACCGCGTAGCGCAACGAAGAGGCCGCCGGGGATCACCTCGCGGCTGTCATAGGCAATTGCCTGTATCAGTGTTGCGCGGTCGCCACTGATGCGGGCCGACACGACATCGCCCAGCAGGGACATCATCGTCTGTGGCGGCATCTGTGGCGAGAACAGGTCGCTACTCATCGTGCGCATCCAACCCTCCAGAGGGAGAAGCGCAACAGGCGCTGCGAGGTCACGCCAAGTCGTCGAGGTCGTCGCCGGTGATCGCTGGGCCGGAAGGCAGCTCGCCAGCCGATATCAGGGCCTCATCAAGTGCGTCTTGTGCAGCCTCGGCAATCGCCGGCTCGACATCCTGCAACAGCCGGCGCAAGGTGCGCACCGCCAGTGTGCCGCCAATTGCACCCAGCGCGCTGATGACAGCGAGCTGCACTTCCCGGTCCTCATCGTCGAGAAGATCGATCAGCGCCGGCACGTAGGCCTGATCGCTACTATCGCCTGCCGCATGAACTGCCGCAAAACGCACTTCCGGCTCCGGGTCCGACAGGTTTTCCATGATCTCTGCGCGGAACCGACGGTCCGCTTGACGTCCCATGGCGCGCAGCGCCTGAATACGACCGGCGTCGCTGCCGTCGTTGTAGCGCCGTTCGATTTCGGCGATGACTTCGCCATCACCAGCAAAATAGCCCGCTGCTTCAAGTGCGCGGTCACGCACCATCTGGTCCGGGTCTCGCCGTGCCAGGCCCAGCAACGCTCCGCGAACTGCCGCTGCGTGGTTCTCAGTCAGCTGGCCCATCTCTGCCAGCGCTGCAAACCGGCCAAGCGTATCGGCCATGGCGGCGCGCACCGCACCATCCATCTCAGCGTCCAGCCGCGCAAGCAGCAAATGGAGGACATCAAGAGAGTCGTTCTCCCATAACCCCTCCCAGGCTTGCGCACGCACGTCGCTGCGCATGTCATCGATCGCGATACTGAACACTCGGTCGAAGTTGCGCGCTACTTCCAGCTCGGCGTCGGCAACCATTGTCGCGACGATACGCGCTCGTAGGTCATCGGGCAGCGTCGGCCAGCGGTGCGCGAGATGAACCTGGGCCGGACGAGACAAGTCCGCGAGCGGCGCGACTACTGGGTCTGCGCCACTCGCGATGAGCGTCTCAAGCGCCCGGTCGAGCGCGTCACAGTCACGCGCCGCCTGCTCCAGGTTCGTAGATGAACGTATCCTCCTGGCTGTCATCAACCACAAACTCCCGATACGTGCCACTGGTCAAGATATCGCGCAGGAACTCTGCACTAATCGGCCGCTCGATGTTGACCACCGCCAGCAGGTCAGTGAACGAGGCACGATAGCGCGGTTGCTGCGCTGAACCGATGTTGTCGCCAACTCGCTCGAAGGTAGCCGAGACGACCTGTTCGGGGCGGCGTCGAATGCGTTCTTCCAGCGGGCGCGCGTCGGCAAGCTTGGGGAAACGGTGCTCGTCCAGCAGCATTTCTTCCTGTGTTGCGCAGTAATACGTTGTCGAACGATAGACGTAGCGTCCGCGCCGCTCATCGAGGTGCAGCAACTTCCGGTCGTCACCGGACACCCGGAAGTACTCCAGCAGAAAGTGCGTCGGTTGGTCGGTGCGTTCGATTGTGACTGCGGCGCCGGGGACAAGGTTCTCGGCGAAGAACTGCTCCAGACCGGCAATGAACCCACCCCGGTTCGATGTTGGGAACCGCAACTCAGCGACGACCGTCTCCAACGTCTGCGGTGATTCAAACGTGATCCGAGCCGCGCGCTGATCGGCGAAACCCTGCTTCGGCATGATCGACCCAATGTTGGCGTCGAGCGGCAACACGCCGTAAAAGTATTCGTAGAAGGTCAGGACATGCTCAACCAACCCCTCCTCGATCACGTCTACCGGGGTGCGGTAGTCGAGCAGGAAGCGATAGTCCTGGCCGATTTCACTTGCTTTGCGCTTGGTCGTTCCGATTGACGGGGCGCTGGCAAGTCCCCAAAGCCCATTGCGGTCGGTGCCGAGGTACTCGAACTCGCGCGATTCACGCGACAAGCGGTAGTTGAGGGCAAACTTGCGAGCGGCGTAATCTGGAGCATTTGGGCGCACATTCAGTGCATCTTGGATGATGTCGTCGTCGCTCATCGGTTCGGATTGTTCGCGCAGGTAGTCCTCGATCCGGCGCAGGTCTCCGCGTGAGAACCGGTCGACACGATCTTCGGACATCCAGAAGTCACCCCAGCGCGCGATCGTCAACTCGTGCCCAAGGCTGGTGCGGATCGCCTCAGCCAGGACCTCGTCGCTGACGCTGCCGATGTCGACAGCCGTCGCTGCGGCAGGCGCTTCGATCTCAATGTCAACATCCACCGGTTCCGCTTCGACAACCGCTTCGGCTGGAGGCGGCGCCACTGGTTCCCAGACTTGAGCGGGAGGCATTTCCGCTCGCGCTGCCGCTTCCTCGCGCAACTGGCGCGCGATCTCCGCCTGCCACGAATCCGGTCCGTAGGGGGTCGGGGTGCTCAAAGACGCGGGCACATCGTCGGCAAGAACCGGTTCACGAACGATAGAAGGTCTCCGGACAGGATGCTCGCGTTCTGGCTCTGGTGTCAGGAACCGCTCCGCAAGTGTGTGCGCCAAGTCGACGGTTTCAATCGACACTGGTGGTGTACCAGCGCGAGTTGTGACATAGACAACATCCGCGTCCGATTCTTCGCGCGCAAATACCTCAGGGCTTGCGCCGAGGGCAGCTTCGATCTTCTGCGGCCAACTATCGTCAGCGCCAGCAGTCGAGGCGAGAAAACCGGCCAACTGGCTGAGAGTGATCCGAATTGGCGCCCGATCGCTGAAGAAACGGCCCTGCATTTGAAACACGCGGAACAACCGGGCCGCGAGTTCCTGCTGGTCGGATGTACCGCCGAACACTGGTCCCGCAGCGTCTACGTTTGATTGCGCCAACCCAGCCATCCCTTTCATGTATCCGCTGCGGCCCGCATGCGCCGAAACGTTAGCGCTTTGCCCGCTGGCGGAGTGCCTCGATCAATTCTTCCGTCGAGAGAGGTCGGTCGCTTGACCGCAAGAGCGTGAGCAGATAGGCCAGATCCGTGTCGCTCAGAGTCAACGTTGCCATGGCACGCTCCTTTCAGCGCGACCTGTAAGTGTACATCAGCTTGCTCGACTCGCCAGTACAGCAGCGCCGATCACGCCAGAATCTGCCCCAAGCTGTGCCGACGCGACGGCAACGTGTCGCGCTGCGGCATCGAAGCCGTATTGCCGGATTTTTGCCCGCACCATACCTGGCAGCCCCATCGCCGCCTCCGTGACGTGTCCGCCGAGAATGACCGCATCCGGGTTCAACGCGGTGACGAGGTTCGCAATTGCCAGCCCAATGACCTGGATCGTCTCATCGACAACTGCTTTGGCGCTCGCATCGGTCTCATATGCGTCGAAGATGCGCTTTACTGTCACCCCGTGCTGGGCCAACCAGTTCGCCTTTGTCTCCGGTGACGTTGCTGCAAGTTGCAGGCGCATGCGCTCGACGATTGCCCCTTCCGATGCATATGCCTCAAGATGTCCAGGCTTGCCGCACGAACACCGTGGGCCATTCGTCGTAACGACCATGTGCCCCAGCTCACCCGAGGTCATCGACACGCCATGATGCAAGCGCCCGTCGACAATGATCCCGCCGCCGACCCCGGAGCCGAGATGCAGATAGACCATGTTGCGCGAGCCGCGGCCCGCGCCAAAGGTGAACTCTCCCAAGGCCGCCGCCCGAGCGTCATTTTCCAGCACAGTGCGGACCCCGAAGCGTTCCTCGATCAGGCTGGCAAGTGGGAACTGCTCGAACCCGTTTGTGCGATGTGACCGGATCGTGATGCCGCGTTCAGCGTCCACGGGGCCGCCAAACGCGATGCCGATCCCCTGCAAGCTCGTCGTTGACAAGTTGCGGCGGGCGATGATTTGTTCGATCAGCAGGCACGCTGTTTCGACAATGGCCGGGGCAGACGATCCGCGGTCGATCGAGTGCGTCGAGTCGAGGATGCGCCCCTCTTCCCCGATCAGCACCGCGCGCTGGCCTCGCCCACCGATCTCAATGCCGAATGTTGGACGAACCTGACCTCGCATCTCGGAGGTTGGACCCACGAATGTACAACCTCAGTTCCGGCAACGTCGGCTTGAACGGCGCCGACGACTGTAACTGCGCGACACGGGACGAACAGGGGACTGCCACAGATTGTAACACAATTCACAATCTCCCTGAATGCCCGCAACGCGCCGTGCATGGCCCTTGGACGACCCCACGCGGCGTGATATAGTCCAGTGCGGTGTGACAACACATTCCCCGATAGCTCAACGGTAGAGCAGGCGGCTGTTAACCGCAAGGTTCATGGTTCGAATCCATGTCGGGGAGCCTCAGGTTGAAAATCGACGCCCTGGCCCGTCGACGATCTGACCGGGCATCGCGCCAGTGTGCTGCCCGTTGTCCAGCACCCGACTGCCGTTGACCCAAACATCTCGCACACCCACCGACAATTGGTGTGGATCGGTGAACGTCGCCCGGTCGGCCACCGTTTCAGGGTCGAACACGACGATGTCAGCCCAATTGCCTGTGCGCAAGCTGCCCCTGTCGTGCAAGCTCAAGCGCGAGGCGACGGCCGACGTCATCTTACGGATCGCATCCTCCAGCGCGATCACCCGTTCTTCGCGCACATATTTGCCCAGCACCCGCGTGTATGTGCCGTACGCGCGAGGATGAACCGGGTTCGTTTGTCCTGACGGGTCGATTCCTCCGGCGTCGGTGCTGATCTTCATCCACGGTTGCTGCAATTGCAGCCGCACGTTGTCTTCACTCATCATGAAGTACACGGTGCTGATACGCTGTTGCTCACTCAGCAACAGGTCGATAACCGCATCCGGCCACTCCTGGTCACGCATGCGGGCGATTTCGGCCAGCGTCTTCCCGATGTACTGCCGGTTTTCCGGGCGTTGAAATCCCAGCGGAACGATCCCGTCCCGGTTGGCCGAGCGCGCCATGCCCGGCGACTCCAGCGGCGGGTCCAGCATTTCTGCGCGCACTGCGGCGCGGATTGCCGGGTCGGCCAAGTTCTCAAAGAGCCGTTCCCCCTCCGAAGCCCAGTTTGGGATCAGCACCGAAAGGCCTGTCCCACTCGCGACATAGGGGTACATGTCGGCGGTGACGTCGATACCCTCGCTCCGGGCGCGATCGATCTCCGCAATGACGTGCGGCATGTACTTCCAGCTGGATTCGCCTGACGCCTTCAGATGGTAGATCTCAACCGCACAGTTTGCCTCGCGTCCGATCCGCAGTGCTTCGGCCAGGCCGTCGAGGATCAGGTCGGATTCCGAACGCATGTGGGTGATGTACACCCCGCCATAGCGCCCGACGACCTTGGCAATCTCAATGAGCTCAGCCGTCCCGGCATATGACCCCGGCGGATAGATCAATGCAGTCGCAATGCCGAAGGCTCCTTCTCGCATGCAGGCGTCCATCACGTCGCACATAGTGCTGACC
>QEUZ01000183.1 GCA_003577355.1 Chloroflexota bacterium
GAGCTCAGGTCACTGCGAGCGCGTGGGAGCCGACCCAGCCGCTGAGGTCATCCGACGATATATCGACGTTATGCCGCGCCAGGATCGCGGCGACGCTGGCGTAGGTATCGTGCAGCGACATGCCAGCCTCGATCGCCTCGCGGACAATGATGCTGACGGTCTGCTGCACCTTCGGCGGCACCTGTGGGATGGGCCATTCGGCTTGCGGCAAGGTGCGTGGGTCGAACCCTGGCCAGGGCAGGGCCGCCTGGTCGCCACTGCCGCTATTTGGCGCCGGTTTGTTGGTATCCTCGTTGCTTCCGGGTGTTTCGTCAATTTCGAAGCGCTTCATCGCGCTCTCCCCCGATCGTACCGCTTCGGTAGCCCTACGACACCATCGCCCCGGTAACTCTGCCGGAAGGTACCCCCAGCAGCAGCCCCGCCTTACCGGAACGGCACACACCTATTGTGCCGGGGCGCCCGGCACGCGGGAACTGGGAGGATGTCCCATTTGGCCGCCGTTATGCCTAGCCCGTATGGGCTATAGCGCCTGGGCCGCTTGTCTCAGGAGCCGCGCGGTACTAGGGGAGTGACGAGTGGCCAGTGACGAGTGACCAGTGACGAGTGACCAGTGACGAGTGACCAGTGACGAGTGCCCAGTGGGGTGATCGTCCTCGTCTGAAGCGCTCTTCTCTGGTGAAACGCGCTACCTTGAACCGACAATGGACGGTGGTTGGAACACTAGGCCGTTGCATCCAGCTAGTGGCAGGCAGAGCCTGGGGAGTGCATTGGCTGCTGGGGATGTGGGACGTGCTAGCCACGGAAGCCGGAGGCGAGCAGCCCAAGCAAGGTTAGCCCCAACAGGAGGCGGTAGACCACGAAAACGCGCATTGAGCGGGTGGCGATGAAGCGCATCAGCCCGGCGATCGCCAGGTAGCCGACAATGGCGGCGCTGAGAAAACCCGCGACAAACGCCCAGCCCTCGCCGTTCGGCACGCCGTTCTGCTGCAGGTCGACCAGCCCCAGCAAACCAGCCCCGAATATCGCCGGTACGCCGAGCAGGAAGGAGAAGCGCGCGGCGGTTGGCCGGCTCATGCCGGCGAACAACCCGGCGGTGATCGTGCTGCCGGAGCGTGACACGCCAGGAATGAGCGCCAGCGCCTGGGCGAACCCGACAATCATCGCCTCACGAAAGCCGAGCGCTTCAAATGGCCGGCCCACACGCGTGCTGGCGTAGCGGTCGGCGAGGCCGAGCAGCAGCCCCATCACCATCAGTGCCACTGCCACGAGCAACAACGCTGCATCGCTGACAGTATCGGCATGGAAATGCTCGTCGATGGCGCTCTGCAAGACGAAGCCGAGGATCGCGGCCGGCAGCGTCGCCACGACGAAGTACAGCCCCAGGCGCCCCATCGGGTCCTGCGGCAGGCGGCCACGCGGCAGGTCGCGCCAGCCACGCAACACCCCAATAACGATCGCTAGCAGGTCCTTGAAGAAGTAGACGACGACCGCCACCAGGGTGCCGAGATGCAACGAGGTATCGAACGCCAGGCCGAACGGCTTCCAGCCGAACAGCCAGGGCACAATCACGAGATGTGCGGAGCTGGAGATCGGCAGGAACTCGGTCAGACCCTGAAGCACGCCGAGGACGATCGCCCGGATGACTTCCACTACCTGACCGCCTCTTCAACTGTGGCCGCGCGGCGCACCTCGCGCCAGGAGAGGCTTTCGCGCCACCAGAAGAACAGACCGAGCAGGGTTACCGGGAAGTAGAGCGCCGCGTGCAGCACGACGGCGTAGGAAAGCGCCAGCTCGCGGTTGATGCCCAGCGCGCCGTTCAGCGCCAGCACGACCCCCGCCTCAAACGGCCCGACGTAGCCGGGGGAGGATGGGATAAGGGTCGCCAAGTTGGCGACTGCAGTAACCAGCAGGATGCCGGAGGGGGAGATATCCAGGCTGAACGCGCGCGCGACGAGCAGATACATGCTGGCTTCGCACAGCCACGCCAGCAGCGAGGTGAGCGCCACGCTGAGCAGCTCGTGCCGCCTGCGCAAAATACCGAGCCCCTCAAAGAAGGATGCCGCCATCTGCTCGATGCGCATGCCGAAGCGTTCCGGCAGCGCCCCAGTGGCAAGGGCGAGCAGGCGCACCCGCACGGCCGGGAACAGCACCATCAGGAACAGGCCGGCAGTCAGCAGGGCGAACAACAGGCTGGCAACCAGTGCCAGATGACGCAGGTCGCGGGTGAATGCAATCGTCAACGATGCCGTCAACATAAACGCGAGCATCGTTAGCCCGTCGAAAATACGCTCGATGGCGATGGTGGCCAGTGCCGAGCTCTTGCGCACCCGAAAGCGCGCCGACAGTGCGTACGACCGCACGATTTCGCCAGCCCGGAAGGGCAGGACGTTATTGCCGAGGTAGCCGACGACGACGATTGGGAAGAGACGGCGGCTGGGGATGTTCTGCACCGGGCGCAACAGATAGTGCCAGCGCACAGCCCGCACGCCGACCCCCAGGAAATAGGCGCCCAGCGCCGGCAAGAGCCAGATGTACTCTGCCGAACGCAGCGCATGCCAAATCAGGTCGTAGTCCTGCCCGCGGAATGCGAACCAGATGAAGAGCAGGCTGATCGCGAAGCCGAGCCAGACGCGCAGCGAGCGCATAGAGCTAGGGGACTCCGAGTAGCTGTCAGACAGCAGCGTGAGCGCGCAAACCCGCGCCCGGCACAAGCGGGAAGGATACCAGCCTCCCCCCTCGTCATACGGTGCGCCGGCCGAGGTGGTCGTATCCGCCCAGGATGACAACGCGCACAGCCGCCGTTGGGCTACGCGTAGCACCAGCCCGCGCCGAGCAGCTGCGCTCGCCTCTTTAGATAGGAAGACGCTACATATCAGGGCTGTGTCAACGTCATCCGGAGACGGCAGTATCGAGGTCCCGCTGACAGTGCGATGCCTCATGCTCCGGTCATCCCGACCGACATGGAGGGATCTCCAGTGAGCGACCCAGCATGCCAAGTGGGGAATGGCGTGTTCCCCGGCGCGATTGCCCCAATCTTCCGACTAGAGATCCCTCCACGTCGGTTGGGCCGACGGTGGGGGAACATAGTTCGCTGGCGCAACGTCGCTGCACGATGACCGTGGATGACGTTGCAACAGCCTTGGCGGCAAATGTACATATGCGTTGACCTCGACAGCGCGCGCGCCGTGTGCGAGACTGCCCGTACGTGACTCAAGGGCACACGCGGCGCGCATCCATTTGGCGACTGCTTCGTTAGTACAAGCAGCATCACCAGATGAGCGTGTGACGCGCGCACCAGCGACGGAGGCGGGGCGGATGATCTCAACCGTATCTCAGGATCGGTCGAGGCGGTCCGGCGACTGGCGCTTGCCGCGTACGAACGGAATGACACGGACCGTTGTGGGGCAAAATTGGGCGACGAAAGGTCTGGACACTCGTCGCGTGATGTCATACCCTAAAAGAAGCGGCGTCTCCCGAGAAAGGAATCTGGCATGAGCCTGCCTTCCTGTGGAGTACGCGCCAACCCGGCAAGGGGTTCGCCGGGGGGTATTCCCTTGGGAACGCGCCGGCAGCTGGCCGTGGGGGCTAGCGGTCGGTCGTTGGGGTTTCTGGGGTTCGCCGTGGGATCCGGAGTGCGGAAGGAGCAATTCGGTTGAGACGACCAAACCGTTTGGTACGGCTCGTTGCCATGCTCAGCATCCTGGCCGGGATGCTGGTGGTGACGGCGCCGACCGCAGTGGCTAGTCCCTCGCCTGGCGGGGACGAGGCCTTGTGGGACGGAAGCACGATCCCCCCGTTGTTTGGGGCGATCGACTCCCCGACCGCAAACGCCGCCGTCCTCTGCTTCGCGAGCGACGAATATGGCGCCGTAACTGTTGATGGCGGCCCCTTCTGCGATGGTGCGCAGGAGGTGTACTACGCCGCCGTTGGAAACGCTGAAGACTTCGGCTTGGGCGCAGCCCAGACGAGCGTCACCGTCCAGAACATCGATTATGACGATGCCTATGTCTTCCTGTATGTCGGCAACGGCAACGGGTGGACGGTGACGGAATATGCCTACCTGGCCGCTGGCGCGTCCAAGACATGGACAGCCGCCGACCTGGGGATCGCCTCCGGCACCGTTGTGCCGGTTGTGGCTGTGGCATACCACGTGCTCTTCTCGGTCAGCGCCTGCACCTACGATGCCGGCACCGACACCTGGGACTGCGGCATCTACGGGACGTACCCCGGTTCGTGGTACGACCCGGTTGTCCAGGTCCTGGCAGCGCCGGCATTCATCGCTGGCGTCGCCAAGCAGGCAGTCGCTGGTTCCCTGCTCCCGTACACCAACAGCGCCGACACGGCAGTGTCCGGCTACAACGCTGTTGGTGGCCGTGAAGTTGGGTACTTCGACCAGCTCTACCTGCCGATCGCCCAGACCAACTGTGGCCCCGGCGGTTGCTGGGATTCCGTCGTGCGCGTTGCGAACGTCGGCGCGGATAACAACGCCGCCGTTACCGTGCGCTTCTTTCCGGCCGACGACGGTTCCGGCAGCTTGAACTCGGGCTTCCAGTTGGAGAAGCTCGTCGACGTCGGCGAGACGTGGTCGATCCACCTGTCCGATTGGGTCCCAACCGGCTGGGTTGGCTCGGTCCACATCTTCAGTGACGACGCTGTTGTCGCGACGATCGACCGCTTCAAGGCGGGAACGAACATGTGGATCTCCAACACGGCGTCCAACGCCGCGGCGGAGAGCTACTGGCAGTTCCCGGGCGGCTCGGCTTCGATGCCGTACGTGCTGTTCGCCCCGGATGTCCGGCTCGACTTCAACGGCTGGAACACCGGTATCAACGTTGCGAACACCGTCGACACCGACAACCAGGTCGCCATCCAGTACTTTGGCAACAACGGCAACGCCCCGCAGGGAGTTTCCCGCCGGCTCGCGCCGCACGGCATGACCTACTTCTACAACCCGAGCGACCCGAGCGAGGATGACTGCGCCCAGCCGGCCGACCAGGTCCCAACCTGCGACTTCGTCGGCGCAGCGGTAGTCCTCTCGCAGTACCCGGTCGCGACGGCCGTTGACGGCGTCAAGTACTACGGGAACGACGGTAGCGTTGGCCATGCCTTCAGCTACCACGCAACCGGCGCGGTCTACACCGAGCTGGCTGCTCCGCTTGTCCAGAAGGGCAACGCCTCCACCGGCATGGGCCCGACGAGCGGTATCAACTTCCTGAACCCCAACTCCGGCTCGACCTTCGTCGAGACCTTCTTCATCAACCCGAGCGGCTTCGGCGCCGATAACTACGGCCCGGTCGTCGTTTGGGTGCCAGGGTTCGCCACGGGCTTCGTGTACACGATGTTCCAGGGCAACCTGCCGAACGGGTTCTCCGGCTCGGCGCTCGTCTCCTCGGAACTGCCGATCGCGGCCACCACGGCCAACGTCGACTACCTGGTCCAGGGTGACGGCACGGCGATCTGGAACCTCTACAACCCGTGCGGCTTCTTCCGGCAGTCCGGCTACCCGGAGGACGATCCGTCCTGCGTGTACGAAGCTCCGGTCGAACCGCCAGTCGTCGTCAACCCGGGTCTGATCGTCAAGACGGTCACCTGCCCGGATTGTGACGTGGCCGACTTCATCGTCGCTGGCGCCACCGTCCATGTGACGGGCACCACCAGCGAAGGTGATGCCTACTTCCGCGCCGGCACCACCAACGTCACCGGCACGGTCTTCTTCTCCGTCCCGCCGGGCACCTACGATGTGACCATCGTCAGCGTGCCGGATGCCTACGCGATCGACCCGGCCACTGCGGTGGACGAAGAAATCGTCGTCGGCGAGGGCGAAACCGTCCAGCTGGACAACACCGTCCTGCAGGCCGGGGCAACCAAGATCATCGACACGGCGATCCCGGGCATGCTGGTCTGCGTCTACGAGCGTGAGTACGACCAGGGCGGCAAGCCGGAACCGATCGGTGATGTCGAAGACTGCGTGCTCGGCGTCGTTGAGATGCCGAAGGGCTTCGAGCCAGGCCAGGGCGAGCAGTACGGCCGGCTGCGACAGCCGACCTACGACTACCTGAACCTGGACGGCGTGCTGCTTGAGTCGATCATCTGCAGCGACTTCGAATACCTCGAAGACGCCGAACTGTTCCTGGCCCAGAACTGGGACTACTTCGTTACCAATAACCTGACCAGCCCGCTGGACATCAACGGTGATGGAGCAGTTGACTGCGCCAACCTCGACCCGATCCCGTACGTCCGCCCCGAAACGCTCGAAGAGCTTGCTGAGCGCCTCGGTGCTGTGGCCGTCCAGGAAACCGACGAGAATGGCGACGCTGAGTTCGAGCTGCCGGCAGGCTGCTACTACGCCGTGATCTCCGGCTTCGGCTGGGAGACATGGGTCGAAGAGTTCTGCCTCGAGCCGGGCGAGACCGAAGTGAACGAAATCAACTTCGGCACGACCGGCGGCCGCCTGGTCAAGCAGTGGGTCCTGCCGTTCTTCGATGAAGGCGCACTGCTCAGCGAGAGCTACTGCGACGTCGAAGACCCGAACACCGGCAACCCGGTGGCAACCTACTACACCCGCTGGCAGTGCGAGCAGGCCTTCGTCAATGGCTACCGCGTAGTGTTCGAGTACATCCAGGACTACAACGATGTCCAGATGGAAGTGAACATCTGCAAGGGCGCCGACGTGGCCTACGAGGACTGCGAAGGCGCGGATAGCAACACCGTCTACCACGGTGGGGTCGACGACTTCAACCTCTTCGACCTCGACCTGGAGATCGATCTGGCGGTTGGTGACTACACCCTCTGCTACATCGGCACGGCCAGCTACGAGTACGACAACCCAGACGGCACGACGATCACCGAGTTCGTCGACTTCGGCCCGCTCTGTGAGACCTTCACAATCGAGACCGAAGAAGAGACCCGGTTGCTCAACTTCACCGACGACCGACTGGCGGGTGTGGTTGACGTGTACGTTGGCGACGGCGGCTCCGGCCTGCCGCTGAACAACATCCTCGTGCGCCTCTACGATCAGAACGGCAACATGGTCGACTGGACCTGCACCGACATCAACGGTGAAGCCCAGTTCCCGACGCCGGCGATCCGCGGCATCTACGAGGGCAACTACACCGTTACCGCAACCGACAGCGCGCCGGGCTGCGTCCAGGCGAACTACTACGAGACGCAGAGCGGCAACCTGATCTACGACGTCTTCGGCGACTGGTCGAAGCGCGATGAAGGCATCATCGACGACGACCTGTCGCAGTGGTACCCAGGCCAACCGCTCGGCTACGGCACGCCGGACATCATCCTGCTGCTGGACCCGTCGACCGTCCTGGATATCCTGACCACGGTCGACGACGTGCCGATCGAGGGCGTCTACGTCGAGGTCTACACGGATGAAGGCGACGCGACGACCGGCCAGGGCGGCGACTGCGGCACCGGTACGTTCGTCAACAGCGGCTTCACCGATGCCAATGGCGAGATCGAGTTCGCCGTGCTGCCGGGCAACTACTGCGCGATCGCCGACCCGAACGGCGATGGCATCAACGATGTCCAGACCGGCGTCGTCGTTGTCGGCGATGACGATAGCGACATCGACATCACCATCGACGAGGACAACGTCGTCGGCGTCCAGACGCTGCTGGGTGGCACGCAGGTAGACGAAGTCGTCGTCGGCGGCACGCCGGTCGATGGCATCGCCTTCGCGCTGTACCTTGACACGGATGGGTTCGACGATGGCGCCTGCACGCCGGGTGCGCTCGTCGGCTCCGGCGCCACCGATAGCCTGAATGTCTGGGGTATCCCGGGCTTCGGCGAAACGCTGGTTGCCGATGCAGCCCTGCTCTGTCTCGAAGCCGACCCGAACGGTGACGGCGTCTACACGTACGTTGAGTACCTGTTGGTCGCGCCTGAGCTGGCGGGCGACATCGATGTCCAGATCACCGAAGAGAACCTCCTCGGCGTCCAGGCCCAGCTTGGCACCGAGGGCACCGACAGCCAGCCGGACGGAGTCGATGATTCCTTCCAGGCAGCTGCCGGCGTGACGGTCAACGTCTACGACAACAACATCGTGGGCGACGCTGTCGCTGGCCCTGGCGACCAGGGCGGCACCTGCGGCAGCGGTGCGTTCATCAACACCGGCGTCACCGATGCCAACGGCTTCGTCGACATCCCGGTGGGTGACGGCGGCGACCTCTGCGTCGAAGCCGACATCAACGGCGACGGCATCAACGAGTACGCACTCGTCACCCTCACGCCGCCCGACGGCGCGGATGGCGAAGACGTGCGCGTTGCCGAAGGCTCGATCATCGACGTTCTAGTCACGACCGGCACCAACCCGGCGCCAGTCGCGGCTGTGGGTGTGGATGTCAACCTCTACGCTGGGCTGAGCGATGGTACGGCCTGCCAGGGTGCGCCGCTGCAGACCCTGCAGACTGACGCCAATGGCGAGGTCCACTTCCTGATCGGTGTGAACGACGACGGCGACTACTGCGTGGACTCCGACCCGAACGGTGATTCGGTGTTCACCTACGCCGAAGGCGCGATCAACAACGATCCGCTTGACGTGCTCGTGACCATCGACGGTGTCCCGCAGGCCGGTGTGAGCGTCGGGCTGTTCGCAGCCGATGTGACGGACACGGCGACCGACTGCAACGGCACCGAGTTCACCGCCGCGCCGGTGAGCAGCCCGCTGACGACCGATGCCAACGGGGAGGTGCACTTCCTGGTACCGGACGACGGCAACTACTGCATCGAGTCCGACCCGAACGGCGATGGCACCACAATCGCTTCGCAGTTCACGCTGACCGGCCCCGAGCTCTTCGAGACCGGCGCCGGCAATGTGGACGTGGAGCAGGATGAGGACATCGTCTTCGAGGTGGCCCTGACCGTTGGTGGCGCGGCGGTGACCGCTGCGATCAACGTGACAGTGCACCAGGCGGACACGACCAACGACACTGCTAACGACTGCGTCAACCCCGTGCTCGACACGGTTGCGGCGGATGTCGCTGATGGTGTCGCGCAGTTCCTGATCGCTGATGCAGGCACGTACTGCTTCGAATCCGACCCGAACCAGGACAGCACCATCTCGACGGCTCAGGCCCAGGCGGTTCCCTCCGCCAATGGCCCGACCGACGATGATGTGATCGACGTGACGATCAACGAAGAGAACATCCTCGACGTGCTCGTCCAGTCGGCCGGAACTGCAGTTGGTGCGGGCATCGCGGTGAGTGTGTACGTTGCGGACCCGGGGAACGACACAGTCGGCTCCGGTGGTTCATGCACCGGTTCGCTCCTCGGTGTCAGTAACACGAACGCGAATGGGTTCATCCACACGAACGTCGGCAGCAATACCGACTTCTGTATCTCGGCGGACCCGGATGGCGATACCACGGTCTTCGTTGCCGTGACGCCGAACATCCCGTCGCCGAACCCGCAGGTGGCTGAACCGGCCGCGGACTTCACGTTCGACGAGCCATAGGCCCGTAGTCGAACCGGGCGGGTGACCGCCGGCTGGAGATAGCGGACAACGGAGCGGCTCCCCGGGCAACCGGGGGCCGCTCCATTTTTCGTGTGTGGACCGTACACCCACCCCGTGTCCCGGTAGGTTGCCCAGTGCCAAAGTGGTTTGCCCTGATAGGGATGTGCAGGATGCAGACGGTGGTGTGGGATAGCCGTGTCACACCCCAAGGCGCCTGACTTCCTGTTGGAAAGCGAGGCTGGGGAGAGGCCGTGCAGGCGCCGTGCCTGACATCTGAACCGAAATCCGTTGGTGCTGTCAGGCGTCGTTAGGACTGCCGCTCAAGATGCGCGGAGTTTAGCGGCCTGGAGTCGACGATCTGCCCGCTTGTCGCGGTACGTTTGTCTACTAATCGTACCTATAGCCCATTCACCAAAGAGGGAGTACACTCGCGTAGCTGAGAACTGCTCAGGGAGGGTACTGGAGCTTTGGTGGAAGGAGCCTCAATGAAGAGACGTGTATTGCGCTTTGCGGCCGCGCTGGCCATCCTCGGCGCAACGGTCGCGCCGCTGGCGGCGGCCGGGCAGGAGAGTGATGCCCACCCCTATTCCTGGGGGCTGGCCTTCCCCCGCAGCCTGGCGATCGACCAAAACGGTCATCTGCTGGTTGCGGTGCAGGGCAGCGGTAATGCCGACTCGGCCGTGCTGCGACTGCGCGACCTCGATGGCGACGGCATGGCCAGCAATGGCGCGGAGATCCGCCCCGTGCTGAACAACCTGCCGTCCAACGCGCTGGTCAGCCCGGAAGACCCGGAAGCGCGTGAGATCCTCGGCGCTTCTGGCCTCGCGGTATCTGCCGATGGCGAGATCTACGTCGTCACCGGCCAGTCGCTGCTCGACCCGGAGCACGACAAGCAGTTCAACTCCGTCTGGTCGACAGCGGCTGAGAACACCTCTGGCAACCAGTTCCGGGTTGCCAACCCGTATGCCTCCATCGGACGCGCCGAGTGGCAGATGAACCCAGATGGCGGCGCGCTCGATACGAACGGCTATGCCCTCGTTGTCGATGCCGATGGCATCGCCTATGTCAACGACGCTGGCGCGAACACCACCTGGAAGGTCTCGCCGGACGGCAGCGTCGTGCCCTACGCCGTCTACCCGGCCTTCCCGAACCCGATTGACTTCGGCCCGCCGGTTGTCGATATGGTCCCGACCGGCATCGCAATCGGCCCGGATGGCGCGCTGTATGTCACGTTCCTGACCGGGTTCCCGTTCCTCGAAGGGGCCTCGGTCGTCTACCGGCTCGAAGACCTCGACGGCGATGGCGATGCACTGGAAGCCGGCGAGATGGAAGTCTACGCCGAGGGCCTGACCACCGCGACCGCGCTGGCCTTCGATGCCGACGGCAACCTCTACGCGACCGAGTTCCGTGGCTTCCTGACCGGCCAGGACATGGCCACCGGCCGGGTTGTCATGTGGGATGGCGCTGAGTGGCACGTGGTTGCCGATGGACTGGTCTCGCCGACTGGCCTCGCCATCGGCTGGGACAACACAGTCTACGTCAGCCAGGAGTTCATCGGCGTCGTCTCGGCGATCCACCCAGGCGAGTAACCGCTCGGGCTCGTGTTCTCCGGCCCCCTTCCTCGCGCTGCGGGGAAGGGGGTTTTTGCGACTTCATCCGAAGGCCCCTGCGTCCGCTG
Organism: Chloroflexota bacterium; assembly: GCA_003577355.1. Classification (GTDB taxonomy): domain Bacteria; phylum Chloroflexota; class Chloroflexia; order Thermomicrobiales; family CFX8; genus CFX8. Next base: position 11,145 of record QEUZ01000183.1, read on the forward strand.
GGCGAAGGGGCAAAGGGGGAACGATGTTGCCTGTGGCGAGCGTGATGTTGCAGACCGGGTGTTGAAGGTACCGGGCTTCGAGTGCCTGGCGTATGCGGGTCAGCACGGATAGGTGGTTGCGGATGCCGCGGCCCGTGATGGTGACGGCGCGATGGATCGGGCCGTCGACTCCAACATCAAGCGCAGCACTGTGGCAGTAGACGTCCGCGAA
>QEUZ01000184.1 GCA_003577355.1 Chloroflexota bacterium
CAGGCTTGCCACTCGTAGCGCACCGACTCGATCTCGTCGTATGACTGCGCCTGACGTGCCATGAGCAGTAGTTGTTGCAGATACTCGCGCTGCAAGCTGGCCTCGGCAATGCGTTCCGGCACGTTCTCAGTTGCGGCGCGGGCTTTGCGGTAGCGTTCGAAGTAGCGCGCGGCGTTCTCCGAAGGGGACAGGTGGGGATCGAGTGGCACCACAGTACCATCAAAGGCGCTGAATTCCGACATACCCGTGCGTAGGGAACCCATGGCAGCATAGATCGCTTCACCCATCAACCGCCAGGTATCGGCTTCGGCTGCCAGCTCCCGCTGTTCCTCCAACGAACGGATGCGCTGGACCGTGCGGTCCAAGTGATGCTCGATTTCTTCCACAAGCCGATCGCGGCGTGCAGCATGCCGGCTGATGTCACCCGGTGCGAGCGAGGATTCATGGCGTAGCGCCGCGACGACGGCAGCAGACAGGGTGTGTTGAGGAATGGCAACCATCCCGGGGGTGTCTTCAACCGAGAGCAAGCGGATCGGAGCAGCAATGGCACTGCCATTCGGCAGAACATACGTCATCGGTTGCCATTGGGCGGTTTCAACGGTACGGAACACCTCGTCCAACGCCGCGATGATGCGTTCGGCGTCGAACGGTTGGATAGTTCGTGCTGGGACCGACGGATCGAGCCCCGCCCTGAAGACGATCTCGCGTGCGAGCTGTGGGCTGATCGCACGAAAGCGTCCGACGAGCCATCGGTCCACGCGTTCATCGGATAGCACTGCATCGTGCAACAGGTCGTTGAGCGATGCACCGCTCGGCTCAAGCTTGTCCTGGGCAGGTGGCAGTGTGTACGGCCGTCCGGGCAACACAACGCGGACGCGGCTCATGTCCGGCGTCACCCGCTTGATCGCTTCACGGATCCGGCCGTGCTCGTCAAGGAGGATCACGTTGGAGCGACGGCCCATGATTTCGACGACGAGTTCCGAGTAGGTCAGCTCGAGGGTCGGATTATCCGTTGCCTCGGGTTCAGCGTCGTCCGCGTTGTGAGGGTTCAGGCGCTTGGCTATACTGACCCGCAGAATGCGTTCGTAGCGAGGTTGTGAGACAGAGACGATCCGTCCGCCGCGGACGTACTTACGTAACAAGAGCAGTAATGGCGTGACGCGCTCTGGGTCAACGCCAACACGTTCATCGTGGACGACGACCCGCGCGAGGGTGTGGTCAGCGCTGATCACGAGCCATTTCCGGCGGGGTGGCATGTAGAGTTCGAATGCGAGGGTCAGTTGGTCGATATGGGCGATGTGCTGTACCTTCGCACCAATCAGATGCGAATTGAGCTCATCGACGACTGCCGCGATGGTAAGTGCGTCAAACATGGTTACTTTCTCGCAGCTACCGGTGCACTTGTGAACCGAGTCGCGGATTGTAGCACTCCGAGGCTCGTCGCCGACCACACCCAGCCGACAGGAGGCGGCGACGCTTGACGGGACATCTCAGTGATGAAGGGATGAACGAGCGTGCCGACCAACTGATCGACGCTTTGCGTTCAGTGGTCCGCCCGCGGTTGTTTGTCATTTCTGGTCCTTCCGGCGTCGGCAAAGACACGCTCATCCAGGATCTCCGCCCGGTTTATCCGGAGTTCCACTTTGCAGTGACTGCAACAACGCGGGAGCGGCGTCCGGGTGAAATCGACGGGGTGCACTACTACTTCATGACGCGCGATGAGTTCCTTGCTCGTCGAGCGGCTGGGGAGTTCCTGGAATCGGCCGAGGTGTACGGCCGTGGACACTGGTACGGTGTGCCGAAGGAACGAGTACGCGCAGCGCTCCGCAGTGGCCGTCATGTCATTGTGAAGGTTGACGTGCAAGGGGCGGCCTCGATTCGCCAGCTTGCGCCGAAATCGATCCAGATTTTCGTTGCACCGCCCAGCATGCAAGCGTTGACCGAGCGTTTGCTACGACGCAAGTCCGATGATCCTGTGGTGTTGATGCAGCGCCTGCGGACAGCAAGTCGTGAACTCTCATCCGCCGCTGACTTCGACTACGTGGATGTGGTGTTCAACGAGACGGACCAGCAGGAATCGGCCGTCAACGCGATCAACGCAATCATCCAGGCGGAGCTGTCGCGGATCAATCAGCCAGAGATTGAGCTGTAGGTTCAGCCACTGCCTCGCTCGTCGCATCGGCGTAGTGCAATGTCGAGAAATCATCCATGCGGTCGAAGAAGAGGATCCCATCGAGATGGTCAATCTCGTGCTGGAGAGCGCGTGCGAGGGAACCGCGCGCTTTTACTCTGAACTCTTTACCGGATGCATCCCGAGCGCGCACTACCACAGTGGCGTAGCGTGGCACCTCGCCGATGAGGTCAGGGAAGCTCAGGCAACCCTCATACGCGAGTGCTTGACCACCGGCGCGTATGATCTCCGGGTTGACGAGGTCCAGATTGATCTCCGGGTCATCATCATTGTCGTATCCAGCTGGTATGTGGATCACGACCAAGCGGCGCGAATCAGCGACCTGTGGTCCGGCCAAGCCAACGCCGCGCGCGGACATCATCGTTTCGCGCATGTCGCTCAGCCGCTCTCGGACGGCATCGTCGACGTGCATAACCGGCTCGGCACGTTGCCGTAGGCGGCGATCGACCTTGGCTAGCCGTGGGTCGGCCGACGTGACGATGCGTAGCAGTGCCATGAACCTCAGATGCCTTTCCAGTCCATCATGACGGAAGTATATCCTGCGTTACAAGAGGCTCATCGGATCGACGTCGACGATCCAGCCGCTGCCAAGCGATAGATCACGTAGTGTGGTCAATCCGTCGGCCCCACGCACCAGAATTTGCCAGCCATAGCGACCCCGCAGGCGCGCAGTGAACGCAGGCGCCGGCCCGATTACATCGACATCAGGTTCTCCGGGGAGTGCATCAACCGTATCGATAACTAACGCTGCAACACGCTCGGCCTCAGCGCGGGCCTCGCTTTCGTCGGCGTGGCGATAGAGCAAGCGGATCAGACGCCGAAACGGTGGATAGCCGTGACGTCTGCGAAAGGCGATCTCTTCGCGGTAGAAGGCCATGTAGTCGTGGTTTGCTGCGGCGGCGATCGCGTAGTGCTCGGCTGAGTACGTCTGGATAATGACCTCTCCGCCAGCCACACGGCGCGCAGCACGCCCTGCAACCTGCGTGAGGACTTGGAATGTCCGCTCTGCAGCGCGGAAGTCGGGGAGATACAGAAAGGTATCGGCATTGACGACGCCGACCGCTCCGATCCCGGGCAAGTCAAGCCCCTTCGCGATCATTTGGGTACCGACGAGGATATCGACTTCATGTCGCGCTACTTTGCGGAGCAGGTCTTCGTGGCGCACGCCACGCCGCAGGGCATCCTGGTCCCAGCGCAACACCCGGGCATGCGGGAAGAGTCCCGACACTTCAGTCTCAACACGTTGGGCGCCCGCGCCGTAGTAACTGATGTTTGTGGACCCACACTGCGAACATGCTCGTGGTGGCACGGCACGGTAACCACAGCGGTGACACACCACACGTTCGCCCACACGGTGATACACCAGCGGAATGTCGCAATAGGGACAACGCGAGACACTGCCACACGCCCGGCATTGGACCAGTGTCGATGCCCCACGGCGGTTGAGAAAGAGAATGACCTGTTGCCCTGCGGCAATGCGGTTCTCAATCGTTTGGAGTAAGTCCCGGCTAAAGAGCGTTGCGTTTCCTGACCGGAGCTCGGCGCGCATGTCGACAATGCGGGTCTCCGGGAGTGGGATCGGAGCCGCCAGAAGTTCGCCGCTGGCGGCAACAATACGTTGGCCAACGCGCTTGAGCATGGTGATCCGGCGCAGGTCGCCGTGTTCCGCTACATGATACGTTTCGACATCCGGTGTGGCGCTGCCAAGCACAAGCGCTGCACGATGCAGCTCCGCCAGTTTCCCTGCCACAGCGCGTGCATGGTAACGAGGAGCAGCGTCCTGTTTGTATGCTGGTTCATGCTCCTCGTCGATGATCAGCGCTCCGATGTGTGGCAGCGTCGCGAACAGGGCTGAGCGTGGGCCGACAACGACCAAAGGGTCGCCGCTTCGACAACGCTCCCAATTAGCCGAGCGTTCACGATCGTCCAGTGCTGAATGCAAAATGAGCGCGCGATCGCCGAACCGCTCTCGAAAGCGTGCAGCGATCTGCCCCGAGAGTGCGATTTCTGGTGCAAGCACAACCACCGAGCGTCCAGTATTGAGCACCCGGGCGCAGGCACGGAGATACAGCTCCGTCTTGCCGCTTCCTGTTACACCATGTATCAGCACGCGCTCCGGAGTTGGGGAGTCGAGCACGGATTCAAGCGCCTGCCAGGCTATCTGTTGCTCGGTGGTGAGGACGATGTCGCGAACCGACGCCACGGGCGGGCTGGATTCGTGGGGAACTTCCTCGATAGCGACCAGCCCCCGCTTCGCGAGCGCATGAAGCGTCCGGCGGTCGATGCCGTGGTCGCTGCTAGCAAGTACCTCCTCGAGCGGTAACGCCAAATCGGGTCGAGCCCTGAGGCGTGCGGAGAGCCAGGCAAACGCCTCGCGTTGCCGCTCGGCCCGGTCTCCTGGCGGCTCTGCACCCGGTACCAGACGTACCCGCTGTTTCGGTCGTGCAACTGGCGGCGTGCGGTGCTGGACGCGGGCGATGCGCGTAATGAACCCGGCCTGCTCTAGCTCGCGCATGACGCCAGTGAGCGACGACCCGATCACCTTTTGGGCACGAGCGAGTGGAACCTCCCCCTCGCGTTCAAGCAGCTCGATGAGACGACGCTGTAGTGCTGGAAGTGTGTGGCGTTCTGAATCGGATACTGTTCGGACCAGAGATAGGTGCTCGACCGCTCGGTCGCTCGCACCAGGTGGAAACATCAGCGCGGCCGATTCGAACAGCGTTGAAAGCGTTTGCTCGGATATCCAGCTTGCCAAGCGCCATTGCAGCGGTGTCAGGCAGAAGGCCGGTTCAACGAGCGCATGGACATCGCGCGGCGTCGCACCCACCGGGGTACGCCCGTGGCGCTCGACGACAACGCCGAGCACAAGCCGCCGCCGCAACGGGACCCAGATGAGCTGGCCAACTTCCAGCGATGCGTCGAGATGCTGCGGTGCACGGTACGTCAGCGTGGTGCGGCGGTCGGCGAACCACGCATCCAGCGCGACCTCGACAAACGGCGCGTCGCTGTGCTGGTCATCCATGTGACCGTCGATGCTGGTGCAACGGCTCAACCCAGGATTGGCGCAATCATGTCGACCATTGCGAACAGCGCAGGTGCTCCCCCGGTGTGGATGAACACGACGCTATCGTCTGCGGTAAACATGCCCGCGCGGATGTCGGCGATCAGGCCAGCGAATGCCTTGGCGGTGTACACCGGGTCGAGCAGCACGCCTTCGGTGCGCGCCAGGAGACGAATCGCCTCAAGACATGCGTCGGTCGGTATACCGTACCCGGCCCCAACTTGTGAATCGTCGGCAATGAGCGCAGCCTTATCGACCGGATTTGCAATGCCAAGCCGTTCGGCGCACCACGCCGCAACGGTGAATGCGCGCTCAATGCCCTCGGCGCTTGTGTCTTCGACCAGGACGCCGACCAGGTCGTAATCGACACCGAATAGCGCGCCGCCGACGGCGATGCCGCCGTGCGTGCCGCCGCCACCGGCAGCGAAGTAGACCCGTTTCGGGGCAATATGCTGCTCGTACAGTTGACCCTGCAGCTCGAGCATGGCTGCAACGTACCCTAATGCACCAACGCCGTTGGACCCACCGCCCGGGATGATGTATGGCACCGCACCGCTATCGCGCAGGTCTGCTGCGAGTTCATCCATTTTCTGGGCGCGTTCAGCCTCGGACGTGACGAGGTGGATCTCGGCCCCAAAGAGCTGGTCGAGCAAGAGGTTTCCCTGCAGTGCTGGCTGGGGTGTGGAGGAGTTGATGACCAACACTGGGGTCATGCCAGCCCACCGAGCGGCGGCGGCTGTTTGGCGGGCATGGTTTGACTGCGCGCCTCCTGTCGTAATGAGGTGGGTTGCTCCGAGGGTGCGCGCATCTCCGACGAGGTACTCCAGTTTTCGTGTTTTGTTGCCACCGAACGCAAGACCGGTCAGGTCATCGCGCTTCAGGTAGATGCGTGGGCCACCGAGCTCTGCCGAGAGTCGTTCGGCCAGGTGGAGCGGCGTCGGCAAGGTTGCGAGCTTGGCGCGAGGTTGGTCAAGAAGTCCCATGGTTGTCCTTTCTGTCGCGAGCACTGCATTGCGAGAACCTCATCAGATTGCTGTTCGGGTGGACACCTCTTCTCGCGGTCGGCGATAATCGAACAACCGGCGCGACGCAGCGCCGGAACAGCGACGCACAGCGCCCTTGCGCGTGGAGATGGGACGAGACCATGGCTCAAGCCACCCAAACGATTGAACAGCAGTTTACCGAAGAGTTCGACGGCTCGCGTCAACGAGCGATGCAGGCGTTGGAGCTGTTCCCGAGCGGGATCACCCACGACGGACGCTACATGAAGCCGTTCCCACTGTACTGCGCACGTGCCGCTGGTTCCAAAAAGTGGGATGTTGACGGCCACGAGATCATCGACTACGCCGTTGGCCATGGGTCGCTCATTCTCGGCCATAACCACCCTGAAGTGACAGCGGCGGTTGTCGAGCAGCTGAAGCTGGGTACCCATTACGGTGCCGGACACGACCGCGAGCTGGAGTGGGGCGACTGGGTGCAGCGTCTCGTCCCGTCGGTGCAACGCCTGAAGTTCACCAGCTCTGGCACCGAGGCTACCCTGCTTGCGTTGCGCTTGGCTCGGGCAGTGACCCAGCGCGACAAGATTCTGAAAATCGGCGGCAATTTCCACGGTTGGCACGATTTCGTCGTATCCGGCGAACGACCGCCATTTGTGGACAAGGCATCGCCTGGCGTGCCTGCCGCGACACTCGAGTCGATCGTTATCGCACCGTACAGCGATCTCGAAGCGATCGAGCAACTATTGGCAGCTCGTGACATCGCAGGAGTGATCCTCGAACCATCAGGGGCCTCGTGGGCGACGATCCCGCTGCCGGAGGGGTTCCTCGCTGGCTTGCGCGAGATCACCCAACGTTACGGCACGATCCTGATCTTCGACGAGGTGATCACCGGCTTCCGCTGGGCCCCCGGCGGTGCGCAGGAGCGCTTTGGCATCACGCCGGACATGACGACCATGGCGAAGATCGTTGCTGGGGGACTCCCAGGTGGCGCTGTCGGCGGGCGTGCGGACATCATGGAAGTGCTTGAGTTCCGCGACGACCCAGCCTGGAAGAAGGTCCCGCACCCGGGCACCTACAACGCGAACCCGCTCTCCGCAACGGCCGGAGCGACGTGCCTGCGACTGGTATCGAACCCGGAGGTGCAACAGTTCTGCGACGCGCAGGCCAAAAAGATCCGCGTGGGTATGAACGATGTGCTCGTTACGCGGGGTGCTCCCGGCGTCGTGTACGGCGAATCGTCGGTGTTCCACATCCTCCTCGGCGAAGAGTGCAGCAGCGTGCACGACGGCGACGTGCGTGTACCAGCGGGTATCAGTCCCGAGCGGCTCAAGGCCGCCAATGTCGGCAAGATTAAGAGCTCGCTCTGGGCCGGGATGCTATTGCACGGCGTCGACCTGTTCAGTAATGGTGGCTTACTCTCCATTGCGCATAGCGATGACGATGTAGAGAAAACGATCGCGGCATTTGATGTCACGGTCGGCCGGATGCAGGCCGAAGGTATCATCTAGCGCTTCCAACAAGGAAATGGCAATCGGCCGGGTGCTCGCACCCGGCCGAACTATGTTCTGAGCGATCTTGAGCGGATGTTTAGTCAGCTACAGCGGCAGCGACGCCAACCGGCGTGCGCCAGTTCGGGCGCGCGCCAGAGCGACCGTGGAAGCAGTCATCCAGCAGCTCTTCGAGCTTGCGGGTGATTGGGCCAATTTCTCCATTGCCGATGGTGTACCGGTCGACCGATGTCAACGGTGTGATTTCAGCGGCGGTGCCGCACATGAAGACTTCGTCGGCAATGTAGAGCTCGGTGCGGTCGACGGCGCGCTCGACGACTTCGAGGCCCAACTCCTGACGAGCGAGGACAATCAGTGCATCGCGGGTAATGCTCTCGAGAATGCTCTGGGTAACGTCTGGCGTGATCAGTTTGCCGTCACGCACGAGCATGACGCACGCTCCGCCACCTTCGGCAACTTTCCCCTGGGTGTTGAGGATGAGCGCGGTATCGTACCCGTTCAGCTCCGCCTCCATGCCAACGAGCTGGCCGTTGCGGTAGTTGGAAATGTTCTTGACGCGCGGCGGCATGACATTGTCGGAGATGCGTGTCCACGATGAGACGCAGGCGCTGTACCCTCGGCCGGACAGCAGGTGAGTTGGCATGGGGTGGGTATTGATCAGGATCTCGGATGTGCCGCCCGTTTCGGAGAAGCGGCGTTGCCCACTGCCGCCGCGGTAGGCGAGCGGCCGGATGTACGTGTCCTCACGTGAGTCGTTGGCACGCAGGAGGTCGACGATTGCGCGCTTCAGCTCGTCCATGGAATAGGTGACCGGCAGGCGCATGAGCTTCATTGAGCGTTCGAAACGCTCCATGTGCTCATCGAGCCGGAAGATGTACAGCTCCTGATGGTCGGGGTTCCAGTAGGCGCGGATGCCCTCGAAAATCGCGCCAACCGTGCTCCAGCCAAGCGCCGTGACATGCACGGTGGCGTCTTCCCAGCGCATCTGTTTGCCGTTCCACCAGAGGTACTGTGGGTGTTGACTCACCTGTTTGCTCCCATCCACGCTGCTGTGGCCAAAAAGCGACTACGTGGACATCCACGTCATCTGCGTTGCAGAGGATACCAGAGGGGCGGACGCTTGAAAGGTCCAACATCGCAGTGGACCGTCGCGGTATGACGAAAAAGTGAGAGGGTCCCGAAGAACCCTCTCACTGTCTGTGACCGTGTCGTTGCGGGAGCGGCTGTTACGCCTCGCGGCCCTCGATGTACATGGTGTTCCACATCGAGACGTAGATGTTGCCGTTCGGGATCACATACCCCTGCTTGTTGACCGGCACGCCCTTGACCCACGGCTTGTAGACATCGTAGGCGTTGCGATAGACGACCGGGATGTACGCAACCTCGGTCTGCATGATGATCTCGGCCTTGCGGTAGATCTCGAGGCGCTTGGCCGGATCTGCCTCTTCCTTGCCGTCGATCGTCAACTGGTCGAACTCGGCATTCGACCAAGCCTGGCGCTTGCCAGACTCCTTGTTCGAGTAGAACATGTCGAAGTAGCCGTTGTTCGGGTCCGGGTAGTCGTAGTACCAGCGGATGAAGCAGAGCTCGTAGTTGTTCTGGAACTGCAGCTCACGGAAGGCTTGGAAGTCCATGATCTGCAGCTCGATGGTGAGGCCGATGTGGTCTTTGACCTGCGCGACGATGTCTTCGGCGATGATCGGCGACGCGAGCTCCGGCTCGTTGCGCATGATCATCGTGACCGTTGGCCAGTTCTGGCCGCCCTCGAATGGTGTGCCGACCAGAGCCGCCATCGCGGCTTCCGGGTCGAACGCCTGGATGGCGCGGATCTCTTCGTCGTCCCCCATGTAGCCGAACAGGCCAGGAGGCATGAGGCAGTAGGCCGGGTCGCCGCCCTGGTTGATCAGCTCGTTGATGCGGTCGCGGTCGATGCAGTGCGACAGCGCTCGGCGCACGCGAATGTCGTCGAACGGCGCCACGTTCGTGCCCGGCAGGATCTTCCAGATCAGTGGCTCAACCCACTTCTCCAGCTCCTTGGACATGACTGGGTCGGCCTGGACACGCGGCAATTCCGCCAACGGCACGACCGACCAGTCGATCTCTCCCGCCTCGTAGGGCAGCAGCCCCTGCTCGGCCGGGATGATCGGGTTCACGATTGTTTCGGGGCGGATGTTGTCGGCATCCCAGTAGTTCGGGTTCTTGACGACTGTGCAGCGGACGTCGTGCACCCATTCCTTCAGGATGAACGCGCCATTGCTGATGACATCCTGGCCGGTGATGTTCGGGTCGGTGTACTCGTCGCCAAACTCTTCGACAGATGGCGGGTGGGTTGGGAAACAGGCAGCATACCCGGCGATAACCGGGAAGATGCCGCGCGGGCCGACCATCGTGACTTCCAGCGTCCAGTCATCGATCGCCTTCAACCCGAGGGTTTCCGGGTCAGCGCCAGCTGTGTTCACTTCCTCGGCATTCAGAATGTCGAAGAGGATGGAGGCATACGCGCCGGCGGATTCCGGGTTGAGCAGGCGTTTCCAAGAGTAGATGAACACATCAGCGGTAACGTCGTCGCCGTTCGAGAAGCCACCGTTGTTCGGGCGCAGGTTAAACGTCCATACAGACGCGTCGGCGTTTGCTTCCCAGCTCTCCGCCCAGTCGGGGATCGGCTCGAAGTCAACGCTGTAGGTCAACAGACCCGACCAGATCGAAGCAACGCCACCGCAATAGAGGTCGCGGTTGAAGTCGTGCGAGGCCGGGTCACCACTGCGGATACCGTAGTCGTAGAGGATCTGCTCCTCCGCCGGGGCGGCCGTGGTGGCGGTCGGTGGAGCT